>NZ_JBHYKG010000272.1:0-11848 GCF_042741245.1 Kitasatospora sp. NPDC058965 | reverse complement strand
CCCATCTGTGCGTTGATCTCGCCGGCCCGCAGGGACTGCGAGACGGACCGCAGCGCCGGGACCGGGCCGCGCCGGACCGCCAGCCGGCCGGTCTCGGCGCCCGGCGCTGCGGACGGCACGGCGGACGGGACGGCGGGCGCGGGCGACGCGGCGGCGAGCCGGGCCCGCAGCGGGGCCGCGCGGCGGCGGGCGTCGCGCACCGACAGCGGCAGCGGGGACCAGCCGGCCTGTTCGCCCAGGGCCACCACCGGGGGCCGCACCGGGGAGTGGGCCAGCACCTCGGCCGGCGCGCCGAGCACCGCGGGCCGGCCGTCGCCGGGCAGCAGCAGGACCTGGTCGGCGTACTGCACCACCCGCTCCAGCCGGTGCTCGGCCAGCAGCACGGTGGTGCCCAGGTCGTGCACCAGGCGCTGCACCACGGCCAGCACCTCCTCGGCCGCGCCGGGGTCCAGCGCGGAGGTGGGCTCGTCCAGCACCAGGACCTTCGGGTGCACGGTCAGCACCGAGCCGATCGCCACCCGCTGGCGCTGGCCGCCGGAGAGCGTGGCCAGCGGGCGGTCGCGCAACTCGGCCAGGCCGAGCAGGTCCAGGGTCTCCTCGACCCGGCGGCGCATCACGGCCGGCGCCAGGCCCAGCGACTCCATGCCGTAGGCCAGCTCCTCCTCCACCGTGTCGGTGACGAACCGGGCGCCCGGGTCCTGGCCCACCGTGCCGACCAGATCGGCCAGTTCGCGCGGGCGGTGGTGGCGGGTGTCGCGGCCGGCCACGGTGACCCGGCCGTGCAGGGTGCCGCCGGTGAAGTGCGGGACCAGGCCGCTGACGGTGCCCAGCAGGGTGGACTTGCCCGCCCCGGACGGGCCGACCAGCAGGCAGAGTTCGCCCTCGGGGACGGTCAGGTCGACGCCGGTCAGGGCGGGGGCGTCGGCGTCGGCGTAGTGCACCGAGACCTGCTCGAAGGTGATCACGGGCGGGCGGTCCTCCGGAGCGGGGGCGGGGGCGGGGCCGCGACGGCGGGCAGCAGCGCGAGCAGCACCGCCAGCGCGGCGTAGAGCGGCAGCCGGGGCGCGGCCAGCGGGACCAGGGAGGGGGTGAAGGCGTCCGGGTAGCGGCCGCTGAGCACCACCACGGCCGCGCCGGCGGCCAGCCCGGAGGCGGCCACCAGCCACTCGGGGGCGGCCCACGGGTCGGGCCGGTAGCGGGTGCGCACGGTCCGGCGGCCGCCCAGTGCCAGTGCACCGGCCACCGCGGCCGCGCCGGCGGCCAGCAGCGGCACGGCCCACGGCGCCCGGTCGGTGCCGAGCAGGCCGAAGACCGCCGCGCAGCAGGCCAGCAGGCCGGTCAGGGTGAGGGCGCGGGTGGCCGCGGCCACCCGGCGCGGCACCGGCGCGGTGCGCCCGAAGCCCCGGGTCTCCATCGCGGCGGCCAGCGCCAGCGACCGCTCCAGGGCGCTCTCCAGCACCGGCAGTCCCACGCTCAGCACGGACGCCACCCCGCGGTCCGGGCGGCCGCGCAGGCGGCGGGCGGCGCGCAGCCGGCGCACGTCCGCCACCAGGTTGGGGGCGAACGAGACGGCCACCACCACGGCCACCGCCACCTCGTGCAGCGCGCCGGGCAGCAGCTTGAGCAGCCGGGTGGGGGAGGCGAGGGCGTTGGCGGCGCCGACGCAGCCGAGCAGGGTGGCCAGCCGCAGTGCGTCGCAGCCCGTGAACAGCAGGCTCTCCAGGCTCACCCGGCCACCGACGCGGATCCCCTGGAACCAGCCGGGGAGCGGCAGTTGGGGCAGCGTCAGCAGGGTGTGCGAGCCGCCGACCGGGGAGCCGAGGAGGACCGCGAAGAGCAGCCGCACGGCCAGCACCGCCAACCCCAGGCGCAGGAAGGTCCCGTAGGAGCGGGCCCACGGCGCGCTGCTGCGGCGGGCGGCCACCACGAAGCCGGCCACGGCGGCGATCAGGGCCAGCAGCAGCGGGTCGGTGGAGCGGGAGGCGGCGGTGGCCAGACCCAGGGCCCAGAGCCACCAGGCGGCGGGGTGCAGGGCGCGCGGGGTCATCCGGGCCGCCGCCGCAGCAGGACGGCCGCACCGGCCCCGACCGCGGCGATCAGGGCCAGCGCGGCGGGCAGCGGGAGGACCGGTGTGCCGCGGGTCGTGGCTGCGCCGGAGGCGCCCGCGGCGGGGTCGGCGGCGGCCGGTGCGGCCACCGGTTCGCCGCAGCCGGCGGCGGGGTAGCCGGCGATGGCGCAGAGCAGGCCGTTGCCGGTGTCGTAGCGCAGCGGCGGCGCGACGGCGGCCACCACCTCGGCCGAGGTGGCGTCCGGGCGCAGTTGGGCGCAGCCGCTGCGGGGAGCCGGCACCGCACCGGCCGACGGCGCGTCGGCCGCGGTGCCGAAGTCGAGCAGGACCGCGACGCGCTTGTAGCCCGGGCGCGGCGGGGTGCCGGCGCAGAGCGCGGCGAACTGCGCGGTGCCGCCGGGGCGGGCGGCCTGCTGGCCCCCGTCGGGGCTGAGCGCGAACCGCCAGCCGTCCACCGCGCCGTCGGCCGGCACGAAGACCGCCGGACCCTGCTGCTGGAACGCCCACTCGGTCCCGGTCCAGCGCCAGAACGACCAGTACCGGAACGCCGTCGCACCCGCGGGCCCGGCGGCGGCGAACTGGGCGAGGACGCAGACCAGCAGCGCGCCGGCCAACCGGGCCCGGGGCAGGGTCACTTGGCGCGCTTGCGGTTCAGGCTGATCAGGAGCCCGCCGCCGAGGCCGATCAGCAGCCCGACGCCGATGGTCCACATCGAGGAGGAGCCGCCGCTCTTCTTGCCCGGACCCGCCGCGGCGGGCGCGGCGGCGGGGGTCTTCGGGGCCGGGCCCGCCTCGGTGAGCTGCTTGACCAGGTCGGTGCCGCCGAACGCGTGCGGGTCGGCTCCGGTGGCCCGGGCGGCCAGGACCAGGGTGGCGGTGGCCGCCGCGTCGGTGCCCTTGGCGCCCTTGGCCCAGGACCCGGCGTTCGCCGCCAGCCAGTCCACCGCGGCCTTGGCCTGCACCGGGTGCCCGGCGCGGACCAGGCTGAGCGCGGCCCAGGAGGTGGCCGCGAAGTCCGGGGCGGGGGTGGCCCCGGGCATCGCCAGCATCAGGTGCTCGCCGTTCGCGGACAGCGTCCGGTCCAGGTAGCCCGCGGCGTTCTCGGCCGGCGTGGCCGAGGCGTCGCAGGCCTTGGGCGCGGCCCCGTCCGGGCTGCCGGCCGGCACCGGCAGCTCGCCGCCGGCCAGGGCCAGCGCGGCCTGCGCGGTGGCCAGCGGGTTGGCGGTCGGCGCGGTGCCCGCGGTGGCCTGGTAGGCGAGCCCGCCGCGCTGGTCGGCGGCGGTGTCGCAGCCCGCCTGCAGGGCGGCCAGCGCCTGCAGGCCGGTGCGGCCGGACCTGGCCACCGCGGTCGGGTCGGTCTTGGCGGCGCGCAGCGCGCTGACCGCCAGGCCGGTGGAGTCGGCGTCGCCCGGGTTGCCCGGGTTGTAGGCCCAGCTGCCGTCGGCGTTCTGGTTGGCCTTGAGCCAGGCCACGCCCTTGTCGACGGTGTCCTGGTGGCCGCCGAGCGCGACCAGCGCCTGCACGGCCACGGCGGTGGCGTTGCTGTCCTCGGCGGCGGCGGTGCAGGCGGTGGCGGTGTCGGCGCGGAACGAGGGCCAGCCGCCGTCCGCGCACTGCTGGCCGGTCAGCCAGTCCACCGCGGCGTCGGCCGGGGCCACCCCGGCGGTGGTCAGCGCGGTCAGCGCCAGCGACTGCCGCCAGACCCCGTCGTAGGTCGGGTCGCCCTTGCCGTACAGCGCGGCCGGCGGGGCCACCGGGGCGGCCGACGGGGAGGCGGTGGCGTCGGCCAGGGCGGGGCCGGTGGCCAGGCCGGTCAGCAGGGTGGCGGTGAGCAGGGCGGCGCCGGTACGGGCGGGGGTGCGCATGGCGGTGACAGGACCTTCCGTTGGACAGCGGGCGGCCGCGCGGGCCCCGCTGCCGCTCCGGCCGGGCCGGGCACGGCCGGAGTACGACTCTAACCGCACCGCCGCGGCTGCCCGGACCGCGTGCGGACCGGGCTGAGTAAACGGCCACAGCGCCCGGCCGGGGTCTGCGGCACCCTGGGCGCAGGGGCCGGGCGGTTCCGGGGGAACGGGCAGGGGAGCGGATGGCGGAGCAGGTGAGGTTCGGTTTCGTGATCAGCCTGGCGGTGCAGCAGCCGGGTCGGGCGGCCGGCCCGCTGCGTCCGCCGGTGCGGGCCGAGCTGTACCGGATCAGCGGGGAGGCGATCCACCGGGCCGGGATCGCCGAACCGCAGGTGCACCGGGAGGACCGGGAGGACGGGATCCTCTTCGTGGTCGCGCCCGGCGTGCCGCCGCAGCTGTTGCTCGGCGCCTGGCTGCAGCACCTGCACCAGACCCTGCGGCAGGGCAACCGCAACGCCCGCGAGGTGCTGCGGCTGCGGGTGGGCCTGCACGCCGGGCCGGTGACCGCCGACCCGCGCGGCCGGTCCGGACCCGCGGTCGAGCTGGCCCGCCGGCTGAGCGGCAGCGCCGAGGCCGCGCGGCTGATGCGGGCGGCGCCGGCCGCGGTGCTGCTGGTCGTGGTGAGCGACGAGCTCCACCGGGACCGGCTGCACGGGGACGGCGAAGGGAGCGGGGCGGACCGGTACCGTCCGCTCACCGTCCGGCTCCCGGAGGGCGACCGGCAGGCCTGGTACCGGCTGCCGGGCGTCCCGGTCCCCGCACGCCCGGCGGCTCCCACGGGGGTGGAGCCGCCGGGCACGCCGGTCGGCGGCCGGCCGGGCCCGACCTGGCCGGACCAGCGGTGAACGGGGGGAACGCCCCGGCGGCGGGGGCCGCCGGGGCCGCCGGCCGGCCGGGGGCGCGCGGGCGCCCGGGCCGTGCTCCCGGCGTGGCGTGAATCACCATCCCCGGCTCGGTCCGGAAAGCTACGGGCCGGTATCTTCGAGGTCTCTCAGTGTTCACACGCTCGGCCCCGCGGGCGTGGGCAGAAGGGGCCGACCATGACAGGGCAGCCACCCGCCACCGCCGCGCGGCCACTGCGGATCGCGCTGCTGTCGTACCGCGGCGACCCGTTCTGCGGCGGCCAGGGCGTGTACGTGCGCCACCTCTCGCGCGAACTGGCCCGGCTCGGGCACCAGGTCGACGTGATCGGCGCGCAGCCGTACCCCGTGCTGGACGAGGTGCCCGGCCCCGGATCGGTGCGGCTGGTGGAGCTGCCGAGCCTGGACCTGTACCGGGCGGACGACCCGTTCCGCACCCCGAAGCCCGCCGAGCTCCGCTCCCTGGTGGACCTGGTGGAGGTCGCCACCATGTGGACCGGCGGCTTCCCCGAGCCGCTGACCTTCTCGCTGCGGGCCCGCCAGTACCTGGCCCGGCACCGCGGCCGCTACGACGTGGTGCACGACAACCAGACCCTGGGCTACGGCCTGCTCGGCCTGGAGCGGCACGGCTTCCCGCTGGTCACCACGGTGCACCACCCGGTCACCGAGGACCGCCGGCTGGAGCTGGCGGCGGCGGACACCCGGCTGCGCCGGCTCTCGCTGCGCCGCTGGTACGCCTTCACCCGGATGCAGCGCCGGGTGGCGGCCCGGCTGGACCACATCATCACGGTCTCCGACAGCTCGAAGACCGACATCGTGGCGCAGCTGGGTGCGCCCGCCCGCAACGTCTCGGTGGTCCCGATCGGCGCCGACACCCGGCTCTGGTCGCCCGATCCGCAGGTCCCGGTGGTGCCCGGACGGATCGTCACCACCTCCAGCGCGGACGTCCCGCTGAAGGGCCTGGTCTTCCTGGTCGAGGCGCTGGCCAAGGTCCGCACCGAGCGCGACGCGCACCTCGTGGTGGTCTGCAAGAAGCAGGGCGAGGGCCCGGTGGCCGAGGCGGTCCGGCGGTTCGGCCTGGAGCGGCACATCGAGTTCCGCACCGGGCTGACGGACCAGCAGATGGTGGACCTGTTCCGGTCCGCCGAGGTGGCCTGCGTGCCCTCGCTCTACGAGGGCTTCTCGCTGCCGGCCGCGGAGGCGATGGCCACCGGGACGCCGCTGGTGGCCACCACCGGCGGCGCGATCCCCGAGGTGGCCGGGCCGGACGGCGAGACCTGCCTGGCGGTGCCGCCGGGCGACGCCGGGGCGCTGGCCCAGGCGCTCGGCCGGGTGCTGGACGACCCGCAGCTGCGGGCCCGGCTCGGCGCGGCCGGCCGGGACCGGGTGCTGGCCCGGTTCACCTGGGAGCGCGCCGCCGAGCGGACCGCCGACCGGTACCGGGCCGCGATCGCCACCGGAGCCGGGCACCGGGCCCGCTCCGGACCCGGCTGGCGCTACCTCTGAGCTTCTTCCCCACCCTCCGTCAGAAACCTCGCATGGGAGTCCCGCAGTGCTGACCGTCGACTTCTCCCGCTTCCCGCTCGCCCCCGGCGACCGGGTGCTCGATCTGGGTTGCGGCGGGGGCCGGCACGCGTTCGAGTGCTACCGCCGCGGCGCCAACGTGGTCGCACTGGACCAGAACGGCGACGAGATCGCCGAGGTGAAGAAGTGGTTCGACGCCATGGCCGCGGCGGGCGAGGCACCCGAGGGCGCCTCCGCGGTGGCGATGGAGGGCGACGCGCTCAACCTGCCGTTCGAGGACGACACCTTCGACAAGATCATCATCTCCGAGGTGATGGAGCACATCCCGGACGACAAGGGCGTGCTCGCCGAGATGTTCCGGGTGCTCAAGCCCGGCGGGCTGCTGGCCGTCACGGTGCCGCGCTGGCTGCCGGAGAAGATCTGCTGGGCGCTCTCCGACGAGTACCACGAGGTGGAGGGCGGCCACATCCGGATCTACCGGGGCGACGAGCTGCTGGACAAGCTGCGCGACGCCGGGTTGACCCCGTACGGCACCCACCACGCGCACGCGCTGCACTCGCCGTACTGGTGGATCAAGTGCGCGGTGGGTGTCGACAACGACAAGGCGCTGCCGGTGCGGGCCTACCACCAGCTGCTGGTCTGGGACATCGTGGGCACGCCGGTGATCAGCAGGATCACGAAGGCGGCCGAGGCCGCGCTCAACCCGGTGATCGGCAAGAGCTTCGTCGCCTACGCCAGCAAGCCGCAGCGGGTGGGTGCGTGACTCTCCCGGAGGGCGTGGCCGCGCCCCAGAGCCTGCTGCTGCCGGGTCTGCTGGACGCCGAGCAGGTGGCCGCGACGGTGCGCAGCATCCTGGTCGAGCAGCGCCCGGACGGCGCGATCCCGTGGTTCACCGGCGGCCACCTGGACCCCTGGGACCACACCGAGGCCGCGATGGCGCTGGACGCGGCCGGCGAGCACCGGGCGGCCGAGCGCGCCTACCGCTGGCTGGCGGACCGTCAGAACCCGGACGGCTCCTGGTACGCGGGCTACTTCGGCGACGGCGCGGACCCGGTCGACGAGGTCAGCAACCGGGCGATCGAGACGAACTTCTGCGCGTACTTGGCCGTTGGCCTGTGGCACCACCAACTGGCCACCGGGGACGAGGACTTCCTGCGCGAACTGTGGCCCGTGGTGCGCCGGGCACTGGACTTCACGGTCGGCCTGCAGCTGCCCGGCGGCCCGATCGCCTGGCGGCTGGACGAGGACGGCACCCCGGCGCCGGAGGCGCTGCTGACCGGCTCGGCCAGCATCCTGCACGCGCTGCGGTGCGGTCTGGCCATCGCCGAGCACCTCGACGAGCCGCAGCCCGACTGGGAGTTGGCCACCGGGCGGCTGCGGCACGCGGTGGCCCGGCACCCGGAGCGGTTCCTCGACAAGGGCCGCTACTCGATGGACTGGTACTACCCGGTGCTGGGCAGCGCGCTGCGCGGGCCCGAGGCGCTGGCCCGGATCGAGGCCGACTGGTCCCGGTTCGTGGTGCCGGGCCTGGGCGTGCGCTGCGTCAGCGACCGGCCCTGGGTGACCGGTGGCGAGAGCGCCGAACTGGCCCTGGCCCTCTGGGCGGTGGGCGATGCGGAGCGGGCCCTGGAGATCCTGCACTGGATCCACCGGCAGCTGCGCCACCAGGACGGCTCCTACTGGACCGGCTACGTCTTCGAGGACCGGGCGATCTGGCCCGAGGAGCGCACCACCTGGACGGCGGGCGCGCTGCTGCTCGCGGTGGCGGCGCTGGGCGGCGACCCGGCCACGGTGGCGGTCTTCGGCGCGGCCGGGCTGCCGAGCGGTCTGGCCGAGGGCTGCTGCTGACGCCGTGACGCGAAGGGCCCGGGGGGAGTCGCTCCCCCCGGGCCCTTCGCGGTTCGTTCGGGCTCGGGTCAGCCGCGCTGGATGCCGGTGACGTCGTGCAGCACGCCCTGGGTGCCGTCCTGCAGCTGGGCCACCAGGGCGGTGCCGCGCTGGTCGACCGCCAGGTACCAGGTGCCGGGCAGCAGTTCACCGACCGGCGGGCCGGCCGGGCCGTCCTTGGGCGCCAGCCGGCGCGGCTCCGGCACGGCGAACCAGAACGGGGCGAACTCCGCGGCCGGCGCCGGGGCCGGGCCGGTGCCCACGGCGGGCGGCAGCACCGCGGTCTGCTCGGCGGCCGACGGCGGCGGCACCTCGCGCTGCGCCTCGGCCACCGGCGCGGCGGCGAAGGCGTCCTGCGGCTGCGCGGCGGCCGGGGCGGGCTGCGCGAAGGGGGACTCCTGGGCCGCCGGGGCGAACGGGGACTCCTGGGCCGGGTGCGCGAACGGGGACTCCTGGCCGACCGCAGCCGCGACCGGCTGCGGCTGGCCGCCGAAGGTCTGCCCCGGTGCGGGCTGCGGCTGGGCGCCGAACGCCTGGCCCGGCTGCGGCTGGCCGCCGAAGGTCTGGCCCGGGCCCAGCGGGCCCGCACCCGGGGCCGGGAACCCGTAGCCGCCCGGCTGCTGCGGCTGGCCGCCGAAGGTCTGGCCCGGCACCTGCGGCTGCCCCGGGTAGCCGTAGCCGCCCGGCTGCTGGAAGCCCTGGGCGCCCGGGTAGCCCTGCTGCTGCGGGTAGCCCTGCGGCACGGCCGGCTTGTCGGTCAGCAGCGGCGCCTGCAGCGCCGGCACCAGCGGGCCGGCCACCGCCGCGCCGGCCAGCACCAGCGCCGCGAGCAGGCCGAGGTAGGCGCCCCAGGAGTGGTTGGAGCCGGCGCCCAGCGACCAGAGCGCGGTCCACAGCGCCACGACGGCGAACGAGGTGCCCCACTGGTCCAGCCGCAGGCCCAGGATCTGGCGGGTCCTGGCGGCCTCGCCCTGGAAGCGCTGCAGCAGGATCAGCGCCGCGGCGAAGATCCCCAGCAGGTACTCGGAGGGCAGGATCGGGAACAGGTTGCTGCTCCAGGCGCTGGACGAGCACGCGTCCAGGTCGCACCCGATCGACCAGTACGGCAGGAAGGACGAGACGAGCAGGACGAAGGCCGCCACTGCGACGGCGGCATCTCCCCTGCTGAGCGCGCGCAGATTCACTGATCGGTCCCCTCGTTGCTTCGGTGTTCGTGCTGAACGGGCAGTGATTCTACTGACCGGTTCCGGTGGCCGGGGCCATCGCCTCGCTCCGGACGGGCGACGGCCGGTCGGGAGCCGGTCAGGAGCCGGTCAAGAAGGCGCGGAAGGCGTCGGCGATGCCCTGGGCGGCCCGCTGGCGCCACTGGGCGTCGGTCATCCGCTGGGCGTCGCCGGCGTTGCGCATGTTGCCGCACTCGATGAAGACCTTCGGGACCGTCGACAGGTTGAGCCCGCCCAGGTCGTCGCGGGTGTCCAGGCCCTGGTCGGCGATGTAGTCGGCGAACTGCTCGCCGGTGGCCCGCTGGAAGTCGTCCCGGACCAGCACGCCGAGGCGGTGCGAGGGATCGGTGATCGGGCGGGTGTCGGCCTTCCCGGCCACCACCTTGGCGGGCATGATCACGTGGAAGCCGCTGCCCGAGGCCGGGCCGCCGTCGCCGTGCACCGAGATGGCCGCGTCCGCGTGCGCCGCGTTGCCGATCGCGGCGCGCTCGGTGACGCACGGGCCCCACGGCCGGTCGCCGTCCTGGGTGAGGACCACGGTGGCGCCCAGGCCCTGCAGCAGGTCGCGCAGCCGGTGGGTGACGTCCAGGGTGAAGTCCGCCTCGGTGTAGCCGGCGTTGGTCTCGGTGCCGGTGGTGTCGCACTCCTTGTGGCCGTTGCCCACGTCCACCTGCTGGTTGATCTCGGTGGGGTGGTTGGCGTTGCCGGGGTTGTGGCCCGGGTCCAGCAGCACGGTCCGGCCGGCCAGCGGCCGGGCGGCGGTGGGGCCGGCGGCGGCCGGGCCGGAAGCGGTGGCGGAGGCTGCGCCGCTCGGAGCGGCGGCGGCCGTGCTGTCCGGCGCGGACGGGTCGGCGGTCGCCGCGACCGGCGAGGTGGCCGGCGGCGCGGCCACGGCCGCGGCCGGGGCGGAGGCGGCGGGGCCGCCGCAGGCGGTCAGCGCGAGCAGGCCGAGGACGCTGCCGGCCAGGGCGGTGCGGTGGGCGGTGCGGCGGGTCGTGCGGTTCACGGTGCGGTCAGATCCTGTCCCAGGTGCGGCTGGCCAGCCCGTAGCTGCTCGCCAGGGCGTTCCACTTTGCCACGAAGTCCTTCTTCGCCTGCGTGGCCTGCGGGTTGAGGTCGTCGGCCTTCTGCTTGTCGGGGGTCGAGGGGGCGCTCTTGTTGGCGCCGCAGCCCTGGGCGCTCACGGTACGGGCCCAGGCCGCGTAGGCCCGGTCGATGTCGCCGGAGGTCTGCCAGGCGGACTTGAGGGTGGCCGCCGCGTCCGCCCCGCCGGGCAGGTCGGAGAGGTCGAGCTTGGCCAGGTCGGCGAGCAGCTGGTCGCGCTGGGTGGCGCCGGAGTCGAAGGTCTGGGCGGCGGCGTCGATGTCGGCCTTGGCCGGGCAGCTGCCCACCGTGGCGACCGCGCTGCCGATCGGGGCCTTGGCGCTCTCGCCGCGGGTGAGCAGGTCGTCCAGGGCCTTGGCCTGGGTCTGCGCGTTGGGTCCGGCGCTGGGACTGGCGCTGCCGCCGGGGCTCGCGCCGGCGGACGGCGGGGCGGTGTCACCGGGGGTGGCGGAACCGGTGGCGGTGGCGGCGGGGGCCTGGGCCGGCGGGGCGGCCTTGGGGGCGGTGCTCGCCGAGCCGGAGTTCTGGGTGGCCAGCACGAAGCCGCCGCCGACGGCCAGCACCAGGACCACGCCGACGCCGATCAGCAGCGGGGTGCGGCGGGGGCGGGGGGCGTCGTCCTCCGGCCGGTCCTGGTAGGGGGCGCCGATCGGGAAGCTCGGCGGCTGCTGGTGCGGCGGCGGGTAGCCGTAGCCGGTCGGCGGTCCGGCGGGCGGCGGCGGGGGCGTGCCGAAGGGCGGGGGGCCGGCCGGGGCCCCGGGGGCGGTGAAGCGGCCGGTGGACTGGGCGGCGGCGTGGCCGGGGAAGGCGCCGGGCTGCGGGGCCTGGGGGTAGCCGTAGCCGTTCGGCGGGGCGGCGGGCGGAGCGGCCGCGGGCGCGGTCGGCGGCAGGTAGGGGCGGCCGCCCGGTGGCGGGCCCTGGTCGCCGGGGGCGGCGCCCGGGAAGGGCGGGAACGCGGCGGTCGGCGCACCGGCCGCACCGGGCGCGGCGGCGCCGTAGGACGGCGGGGGCGTGCCGTGCGGGGGCGTGGCGCCCGGACCAGGGGCACCGGGGCCCGGCGCGCCGGGGGCGGGGCGGCCGGGGAACGGGCCCGGCGGCACCGGACCGGCCGCGGGCGGCGCGCCGGGCGGTACCGGACCGGGCGTGACCGGGCCGGGGGTGAACGGTCCGCGCGGCGGCGCGCCCGGTGCGACCGGACCGGGGGTCACCGGGCCCGGGACCACGGGACCGGGGCCGGCCCCGGCCGGGCGCGGCCCCCCCGGCGGGTAGGGCGCGTCGC
>NZ_JBHYKG010000271.1:0-11979 GCF_042741245.1 Kitasatospora sp. NPDC058965 | reverse complement strand
CCCTCCGCCGTCGGGTCGGGTCGGCTCAGGCGGTCAGCCGGGCCACCGCCGAGGCCACCCGCTCGTCGGTGGCGGTGAACGCCACCCGCACGTGCCGGGCGCCGGCCGGACCGTAGAAGTCGCCGGGCGCCACCAGGACGCCCAGCTCGGCCAGCCCGGCCACGGTCTCCCAGCAGGGCTCGTCCCGGGTCGCCCAGAGGTACAGGCTGGCCTCCGAGTGCTCGATCCGGAAGCCGCGGGACTCCAGTGCCGCGCGCAGCGCCCGGCGCCGGGCCGCGTACCGGGCCCGCTGCTCGTGCACGTGCGCGTCGTCGCCCAGCGCGGCCACGGTGGCCGCCTGCACCGGCGCCGGCACGATCATGCCGCCGTGCTTGCGGATCTCCAGCAGCTCCCGGACCACCACCGGGTCGCCCGCCACGAAGGAGGCGCGGTAGCCGGCCAGGTTGGACCGCTTGGAGAGCGAGTGCACGGCCAGCAGGCCCTCGGCCGAGCCGTCGCAGACGTCCGGGCGCAGCACCGAGACCGGCTCGGCCTCCCAGCCCAGCTCCAGGTAGCACTCGTCGCTGACCAGCAGCGCACCGTGCTCCCGGGCCCAGACCACCGCGCGCCGCAGCTGATCGGCCGTCAGCACCCGACCGGTCGGGTTGGACGGCGAGTTCAGCCAGAGCAGCCGGACCCGGGAGCCGTCCAGCTCGGCCACGTCGTCGTACTCGACCGGCTCGGCGCCGCACAGCCGGGCGCCCACCTCGTAGGTCGGGTAGGCCAGCCGGGGATAGGCCACCTGGTCACCGGGGCCGAGGCCGAGCTGACCGGGCAGCCAGGCCACCAGCTCCTTGGAGCCGACGGTCGGCAGCACCTGCTCGGGCTCGACGTCCGCTCCGCAGCGGCGGTGCAGCCAGCCGGCGATCGCCTGGCGCAGTTCCAGCGGGCCCCAGACGGTCGGGTAGCCCGGCGCGTCGGCGGCGCCCGCCAGCGCCTTCTGGATCAGCTCGGGGACCGGGTCCACCGGGGTGCCCACCGAGAAGTCGCACAGGCCGTCCGGGTGGGCCAGCGCGGTCGCCTTGTACGGCTCCAGCTTGTCCCACGGGAAGACCGGCAACAGGTCGGATACGCGGCGCGCCGCCCCCGGGTGGCCCGGGAACGGCGCGCGCGGCACGCTGTTGGTGCTTTCAGCGCTGCTCACGGTGTCAGTGCTCGCCCTGGTTCTGCGGCGGCAGCGCGGCGATGAACTCGTGGTCGCGGTCGATCAGGCCGAGCTTGGAGGCACCACCGGGCGAGCCGAGGTCGTCGAAGAACTCGACGTTGGCCTTGTAGTAGTCCTTCCACTCCTCCGGGGTGTCGTCCTCGTAGAAGATCGCCTCGACCGGGCAGACCGGCTCGCAGGCACCACAGTCGACGCACTCGTCCGGGTGGATGTACAGGGAGCGCTTGCCCTCGTAGATGCAGTCCACCGGGCACTCTTCGATGCAGGCCTTGTCCTTGACGTCGACACAAGGCTGCGCGATGACGTAGGTCACGCTGTCGTTCCTCCTCGGCTGGGCAGCTGCCCAAACTATTGCTTGCGTGCGCGGGTGAGCGCGGCGTCGTCGATGCCCGCCCCTAGTATCGCGGGTCAGACACTACACATGCACCGGAGGTCACCATGAGCACCAACCGGATTCCGGTCGGCGCGCGTCCCGAAGTCCGGATAGACGGCTCTGACGTGGGACGACGCGTCTCGGTGCGACGCGTGGAGGCCGACCCGGACCCGGCGACCGGGCGACCGGCGTTCCGTGACGCGATCGGCGTGCTCACCTCCTGGGACGGACACGAACTGACCGTGCTGACCAGGGACCTGACCGAAGTCAGGATCGCCCGGGACGCGCTGGTGGCCGGCAAGACGGTGCCGCTCTTCCCGGCCCGGGCCGCCGCGGTGCCCGAGGTGGACCCGGTCGCACTCCAGCGAATCGCCGCACGCGGCTGGCCGGCGGTGGAGCAGGAGCAGCTGGGCGAGTGGACGCTGCGCGCCGCGGCCGGTTTCACCCGGCGGGCCAACTCGGTGCAGGCGCTGGGCGATCCGGGACTCCCGCTGGACCGGGCGCTGGACCGGGTGCGGCAGTGGTACGCCGGGCGCGGGCTGCCGGCCTTCGTCGAGGTGATCGAGCCCGGTTCCCCGGCCGAGCTGACGGCGGTGCTGGACCGGCTCGGCGCGGCCTACGCCCCCACCCTGGTGCGCACCGCCCCGCTGACCGCGCTGACCAGGGCGCCGGGCGTCACCGAGGCGTCGGTGTCCCGGGTGCGGCTGTCCCGGCGCGCGGACGACGCCTGGATGTCGGTCTACCACCGGGTCGGCGAGGCCCCGGCGGCCGAGGCGGCGGCCGCCCTGGTGCTGCACGGCGGGCCCTCGGTCTGGTTCGCCGCCGTGCCGGCCCCGGACGGCTCGGCCCCGCTGGCGATCGGCCGGTGCGTGGTGGACGGGCCGTGGGCCTGTCTGGGGGCGATCGAGGTCCGCCCGGCCGCCCGCCGCCAGGGGCTGGCCTCGGCGCTGATGGCGGTGCTGGCGGCGCGCGCCGCCGAGGAGGGCGCGCAGGCCGCCTACCTGCAGGTGGAGGCGGAGAACGACGGGGCGCTCGCGCTCTACGACCGACTGGGCTTCACGACCAGTCACACTTACCACTACGCCCGACTTCCGCAGCCGGAGCCGGCGGCATAGGTTCTCCCGGCAGCACCCCGCACCTCCCCGCGGGCGCGGCACCCCGTACCACCACCGTCACGACCGAAAGCCGTCGCAGCCACCGTGACCGAGCAGAGCAGAACCCGCTTCCACGCCGCGGCCAGGTCCGAGCAGCCCGATCCGGTGCTGCTCTGCCTGTTGGCCGCCGCCGAGCACACCCTGGCCGAGGTGCCCGGCGGCGAGCCGCCGCCCACCCTGGACGCGTTGGTCACCGGCTGCCTGGCCGCGCTGGACCGGCACGCCGCGGCGGTGCGCCGGGCGGTGGCCGAGCGCCGGCCCCGCTCGCCGGAGGAGGTGGCGGCGCTGCTGGCCGCGGTGCTGGGCGGGCGCGAGCGGTTCCACGGGCGGGAGTCGGACTACCGGCGGCTGGAGTCCTCGCTGCTGCCCGAGGTGCTGCGGCGCCGGCGCGGGCTGCCGATCATGCTCTCGCTGGTCTGGTCGGCGGTGGCCGCCCGGGCCGGGCTGACCGTGCACGGGATCGGGCTGCCGGGTCACTTCATCGTGGCCGTGGGCGCCCCGGTGCCGGGCGAGGAGTACGTGCTGGCCGATCCGTTCCACGGCGGGCGGCTGCTGGACGCGCGCGACGCGGCCCGGCTGACCGCCGCGGCCGGACAGCAGTTCACCCCCGAACTGCTCACCCCGGCGCAGCCGCTGGACATCGTGCTGCGGGTGCTCGGCAACGTCCGCAGCTGGGCCGGCGAACGGCCGGAGCAGGCCCGCACCCAGCTCTGGGCCACCGAGCTCGCGCTGCTGCTGCCCCGGCACCCGGCCCAGCTGCGCCTGGAGCGCGCCGAGCTGCTGGTGCGCACCGGCGACTTCCTGGGCGGCGCGGCCGAGATGGAGGACTACGCGCGGATCCTGGACGCCTTCGACCCGGACTCGGCCGCGCGGGTCCGCCAGGACGCCCGGGCGGCCCGCCACCGGCTCAACTGACCACGGCTCGGCGGGTCCTACAGCCAGCCCTTCTCCCGGGCCACCCGGACCGCCTCGGCGCGGTTGCGGGCGCCGGTCTTCTGGATCGCCATCGAGAGGTAGTTGCGCACCGTGCCCTCGGACAGGTGCAGGGTGCGGGCGATGTCCGCGTTGACCGCGCCGTCGGCGGCCGCCGCCAGCACGTCGAGCTCGCGGCCGGTCAGCGGGTTGGCCCCCTCGGCCAGGGCGGCGGCGGCGAGCTGCGGGTCGATCACCCGCTCGCCGCGCAGCACCCGGCGCACCGCCTCGGCGAGTTCGCTGGCGGGCGCGTCCTTGACCAGGAAGGCGTCGGCGCCGGCCTCCATCGCCCGGCGCAGGTAGCCGGGGCGGCCGAAGGTGGTGGCGATCACCACCCTGGTCCCCGGGCTGTGCCGCTTGACCAGGGCGGCGGCCTCGATCCCGGTCAGTCCGGGCATCTCGATGTCGAGCACCGCCACCTGGACCCGGTGCGCCAGCACGGCGTCGACCACCTGGTCCCCGCGGGAGACCTGGGCCACCACCTCGATGTCCCCCTCGAGGCCCAGCAGCGCCGCCAGCGCCTCGCGCACCATCGACTGGTCCTCGGCGAGCAGCACCCGCACCTGATCCTCACTCATACCGCCGACCCTAGTGGTGCGTGGGAACCCGGACCCCCAGCGGGACCAGCGCGCGGACCGTGAACCCCTTGCCGTGCGGCCCCGGGCCGCTCTCCAGCCGGCCGCCGACCAGCGCGAGGCGCTCGTCCAGGCCGGTCAGGCCGTTGCCCGGGCCGGACTTGCCGGGGCCGCGCCCGTCGTCGGCGACCGCCAGCACCGCGTACCGGGCGCCGTCCGGGTCCCAGGTCTCGTCCAGCGACACGGTGCACTGGGTGGCCCCGGCGGCGTGCCGGACCACGTTGGTGACCGCCTCGCGCAGCGCCCAGGCCAGCGCCTCCGACTCCGGCCCGCCCAGGCCGGGCTGCTCCTCCAGCAGGGTGGACGGCGCCTCCAGGGTGATGCCGGTGGTGCCCAGCGCGGTCCGCGCGGCGGCCAGCTCCACCGAGAGGGTGGGCTTGCGGTAGCCGCTGATCGCGGCCCGCACGTCGGCCAGCGACTGGCGGGCCACCTGCTCGATCTCGGTCACCTGGCCGCGGGCCTGCTCCTCCCGGCCCGCGTCCATGAACCGCCGGGCCAGCTCGCTCTTCAGGGTGATCAGCGAGAGCGAGTGCCCGAGCAGGTCGTGCATGTCCCGGGCCAGCCGCAGCCGTTCCTCGGAGGCGGCCAGGTGGGCCGCCACCAGCCGGGCCTCGCGCAGCTCGCGCATGGTGGAGACCAGCCGCTGCAGGCCGGTCATCGCCAGGCCGGCCAGGAAGGTCGGCAGCGCCAGGCTGAGCAGCACCGAGGCGCTCGCCCCGATCCCCAGCCCCACCAGCGCGTACACCGCGGTGCAGGCGGTCACGCCCCAGAGTCCGAAGCGCAGCGGCAGCACCGCACCGAGCGCCACCGAGAGGTAGGTGAACAGGCCGAGCCAGGCGTCGCCGAGGCAGAGCGGGGCGGCCACCGTCAGCACCGCCAGCACCGCGATCAGCGGGTAGGTGCCGCGCGGGTCGGCGCCCTTCATCGAACGGGTGACCATCAGCCACAGGTAGCAGCCGAGGAAGACCGCCAGCGCCACCCAGCCCAGCACCACCGCCGAGGCGGAGTGGCGACCGCTGGTCAGGTCCTGCACCGGGTAGGCCAGGTAGAGCGCCCAGAGCATCATCCAGCAGAGCTTGACGACCAGTTGGCGGCGGTTGTCGGCGGGGACTCCGGGCACCACCCGGAAGTCCCGGCCGGCGGTGGACGCGGCGGGCCCCCGGCCCGCCCGCTCCGGCTCGGCGGGGCGGGGGTCCAGGGGCTGCTGCGGCATGGTGATCATCATGCCTGCTGGGCGTCCCGCCGGTACAGGAAGGCCGCCGCGGCCACGAAGACCGCCAGGAAGGCCACCAGGCCGGCCGCCGCCGCGGTGTCGAACGAGGCGCCGGGGTGCACGAAGACCGCCAGCCGGTTGTACAGGTAGACCGGGTTGAACCGGGCGATGGTCTGCAGCGTGCCGCTGACCGGGAACCAGGTGCCGCCGAAGGCCGCCATCAGCATGTAGACGATCATCACGATCGGCTGCACCGCGTTCGGCTCGGCCGCGTAGCCGAGCGCCACGCCCAGCGCGGCGAAGACGAAGCTGCCCGCCCACAGCGCCGCCACCAGGCCCAGCCACTGCCCGGCGTCCAGCCGCACGCCCTCGACCGCGCCGAGCGCGAAGACCACCAGGATGGCCGGCAGCGTGGTCACCGCGCAGGCGCAGATCTTGGCGGTGGCGTAGGCCCGCCCGGGCAGTGCGGTGAGCCGCAGCTGGCGGGTCCACCCGGTCTTGCGCTCCAGCGAGATCCGCTGCGCGCTGCCGGTGAGCACCGCGCCCACGGCGCCGAAGGTGGCCATCGAGACCATGAAGTAGCTCTTCGCGCTGACCCCGCCGGCCGTGCCGTGCTGCCCGTAGGCGTTGATGAAGAAGAAGTACATCAGCGCCGGGTAGAGCACGGTGAAGAAGACGTACCGCTTGTTCCGCAGGGTGCGCAGGATCTCCAGCTGGATCAGTGTGCTCATGCGCCCGCCTCGCTTCGCTCGGCGGGTGCTTCGCACATCCGCACCTCTTGATCGATTCGCTCGCTCCGCTCGCTCATCGCGCGTCCTCCAGGCTGTGCTCGGTCTCGACGGGCTCGGTCGCCTCGGCGGCCTCGGTGATGGTCAGGAAGGCCTGCTCCAGGCCCAGGCCGGTGACTTCCAGGCCGCGCGGGTAGCAGCCGGCCCGGTACAGCCCGGCCACCACCGCGTCGGCGTCGGTGGCCCGGATCCGCACCGTGCGCACCGCGTGCGCCGAGCCGCTCAGCTCGAGCGCGGCCAGCCCGGGCAGCGCGCGCAGCACGCCCTCCTCGACGTGGCCGTCCGCGGCGTGCAGTTCGAAACTGACCCGCCGGGCGCCGGCCCGGGCCTTGATCTCGGCCGACGAGCCGTCCGCGATCAGCCGGCCGCGGTGCAGCACCAGCACCCGGTCGGCGACCGAGTCGGCCTCCTCCAGGTAGTGGGTGGCGAACAGCACCGTGCGGCCCTGCTCGGCCTGCCGGCGCATCGCGGCCCAGAACTGCTGGCGGACCGCCACGTCCATCCCGGTGGTGGGCTCGTCCAGCACGATCAGCTCGTGGTCGCCGGCGACCGCCAGTGCGAACCGGACCCGCTGCTCCTGCCCGCCGGACAGCTTGTCCACCCGGCGGCCGGCGATCTCCTCGATCCCGGCGTCCTGGAGCACCTGCTCGGGGCGGTGGCCCCGCGGGTGCACGGCGCAGGCCAGCTTGACCAGTTCGGCCACCGTGACGTCGGTCATCAGGCCGCCGCTCTGCAGCATCGCGCCGACCCGGCCGGCCTGGATCGCCGCCCGCGGGGCGCCGCCGAACAGGGTGACCTCGCCCCGGTCCGGCTCCCGCAGGCCGAGCAGCAGGTCCAGGCTGCTGGACTTGCCCGCCCCGTTCGGGCCGAGCAGGGCCACGGTCTCGCCCGGGTGCAGGGTCAGGTCCAGGCCGTTCACCGCCCGGACCTTCCCGTAGCTCTTGCTCACGCCCCGGAAGGCGGCCACTGGCGCGGTCATCGTCCCGTCCTCTCGCTCGGTTCCCCCGACGGGATCCACAGTGCCGCGCGGGACGGGGTCGCGGGCAGTGTGCGCCGTCGCGTCCCCGGCATGACAGATGTCACGCCGGGGGCGCCGCGGCCGCGGTCAGCGCTCCAGGCCCAGGCTCTCCTTCAGGAAGTCCACCTGGAGCAGCAGCAGGTTCTCCGCCACCTGCTCCTGCGGGGTCATGTGGGTGACCCCGGACAGCGGCAGCACGGTGTGCGGCCGGCCGGCGGCCAGCAGCGCGGAGGACAGGCGCAGGGTGTGCGCGGCCACCACGTTGTCGTCGGCCAGGCCGTGGATGACCATCAGCGGCCGCTCCAGCTTCGCCGCGTCCTCGATCAGCGAGTGCGCCCGGTAGACCTCCGGGCGCTCCTGCGGGGTGCCCAGGTAGCGCTCGGTGTAGTGCGTGTCGTACAGCGCGAAGTCGGTCACCGGGGCGCCGGCCACCGCCGTGTGGAACACGTCCGGACGGCGCAGCACCGCCAGCGCCGCCAGGTAGCCGCCGTAGGACCAGCCGCGGATCGCCACCTTGGCCAGGTCCAGCGGGAACTCCTCGGCCAGCGCGCGCAGCGCCTCGACCTGGTCGGCCAGGGTGACCTCGGCCAGGTCGAAGGCGATCGCCTTCTCCCAGGCGGGGCTGCGCCCGGGGGTGCCGCGCCCGTCCGCCACCACCACCGCGAAGCCCTGGTCGGCGAACCACTGCGAGGAGAGGTGGGCGTTGTGCGCCTGCACCACCATCTGGCCGTGCGGGCCGCCGTACGGGTCCATCAGCACCGGCAGCAGGCCGTCCCGCTCCCGGTCGTAGCCGGTGGGCAGCAGCACCGCCGCGGGGATCCGCCGCTCGCCGGCCAGCCGGAAGACCGGACGGGCCGTCAGCACCGGCCGCTCGGCGTGGTTGGCGACCACGGCCACCGGCTCGCCGTCGCGCAGCACCTCGGCCCGCCGGCCCGGGTACTCCAGCGAGGACTGGGAGAGCACCAGGGTGCCGCCGCCGCGCACCGCGTCCAGTGCCGCGCCGGTGCGCAGCAGCCGGGGGCCGGAGCCGTCCAGCGGCACCTGGTAGAGGCCGACCAGGCCGGGCGTCCAGTCCTCGGCCGCCTCGCCCGCGCTCGCCAGCACCAGGGCGTCGGCCTCCCCCACCGCCAGCACCGAGCGCAGGTGCAGGGCGGCGCCGGTGAGCGGGCGGTCGTCGGCGAACAGCGCCCGGTGGCCCAGCTCGTCGCCGATCCGCAGCAGCGCGCCGCCGGGCGTCCAGGCCGGGGCGCCGGGGAACAGCTCCAGCCAGACCGGGTCCTGCTCGGTGCGCAGCGTGCTGGTCGCGCCGGTGGCCGGGTCCACGGTGAGCAGCAGGTGGCCGCGCTGGTCGCGGGTCTGCACCAGGAGCAGCGCCGGGCCGCCGGCCGACCAGTGCACCCGGCCCAGGTACGGGTGGGTCGTCCGGTCCCAGACCACCTCGGTGCGCCGGCCCTCCAGGTCCACCAGCCAGAGCGTGACCTCGGCGTTGGCGGTGCCGGTGGCCGGGTAGGCGACCTCGGTCGGGGCCGCCGCCGGGTTGGCCGGGTCGGCGATCCACCAGCGCTGCACCGGCGCCTCGTCCACCCGGGCGACCAGCAGCCGGTCGCTCTGCGGGGACCACCAGTGGCCGCGGTCCCGGCCCATCTCCTCCTGGGCGATGAACTCGGCCTGACCCCAGGTCACCCCCGGCGCCTCCGGCTCGGCCAGCACCCGCTCGGCACTGCCGTCGGCGGCCACCAGACGCAGCGCGCCGTCGACGGTCGGGCAGGCCACCCAGCGGCCGTCCGGCGCCGGCCGCGGGTCCAGCACCGGGGCGCCCACCGGCAGCTCGCGCACCGTGCCGGTGGCCGGGCCGGCCGCGAACAGCCGGCCGGAGAGCGGGAAGACCGCCAGCTCGCCGGCCGCGTCCAGGGCGTACCCGACGATCCCGGCCGAGCTCTCCCGGCTGCGCTCGCGGCGGGCCCGCTCGGCCGGCGACAGGTCCTCGGCGCCGCCGTCGAGCAGGGCGGCCGGGTCGGCCAGCACCGTCTCGGTCCCGCTGGCCACGTCCAGGCTCCACAGCCGGTTGGCGCGGTCGGCTCCGCCGCCGGAGCGCAGGAAGAGCACCCGGGAGCCGTCCGGCGCCACGGCGTACGAGCGCGGCTGGCCCACGGTGTAGCGCTGGGTGCGCGCGTACTGCCGCGGAAAGGTGTCCTCGGGGGTGGGTGAGGGTGCGTCAATGGTCATGGCACCGCACCCTACGGGGTCGCACCATTCGTGATCGATCGTTTCCTGATCACTCGTTCGGAGCAGCGCGGACAACTGGTCCCACGAGCCCCCCGCACGGCCGCTGACCGGGCCTGGTGCGGCCTTCCGGCCCTGGTCAGGCGCGCCACGCGGACTCACGGAAAGTAATGCGGAGCTCACTGATCGGGTATTCCTTTGTTCAGCGAACCGACCGCCGCCCGCTGGGGCGGCGCACCCGAGAAGGGGTGTGAGCCGTCATGGCCTTGTCCGTCTCCGCCGTCATGCTGATGCTGGTGATCGTGGTGGTGCTGATCCGCCGCTCCGGCCTCAAGCTCGCCCACGCGGTGGTCTGCGCCCTGCTGGGCTTCTACCTGGCCTCGACGTCGATCGCGCCGTCGATCCAGCAGGTGACGAGCAATCTGGCAGGGATGATCAATGGCCTGAAGCTCTGAGCCCCCCGCGCCGCGGGATCCGGCCCCGCGCGGTCTAGGCTGCACCCCATGACCGCTGTCCCCGCCGATCGCCGCCTGCTGCTGGTGCACGCCCACCCCGACGACGAGTCGATCGGCAACGGCGCGACCATGGCCCGCTACGCCGCCGAGGGTGCCGGGGTCACCCTGGTGACCTGCACCCTCGGCGAGGGCGGCGAGGTGATCCCGGCCGAGCTGGCCCACCTCACCGCCGACCGGCAGGACGCCCTCGGCGGGCACCGGATCGGCGAGCTCACCGCCGCCATGGCGGCGGTCGGCGTCACCGACGTCCGCTTCCTCGGCGGCCCGGGCCGCTACCGCGACTCCGGGATGATGGGCCTGCCGGAGAACGACCGGCCCGACTGCTTCTGGCAGGCCGACCCGGACGAGGCGGCCGGCCACCTGGTGGCCGTGGTCCGCGAGGTCCGCCCGCAGGTGCTGGTCACCTACGACGAGCAGGGCGGCTACGGCCACCCGGACCACATCCAGGCCCACCGGGTGGCGATGCGCGCCGTCGAGCTGGCCGCCGACCCCGCCTTCCGCCCGGAGCTCGGGCCGGCCTGGCGGATCGTCAAGGTCTACTGGAACCGGATGCCGCGCTCGGTGCTGCTGGCCCGGCTGGCGGCCACCGCCGCCGAGCACCCGGTGGTGGCCGAGCCCGGGGCGGTGCCCGGCGTGGTGGCCGACGAGCTGGTGGACGCGGTGCTGGACGGCACCGGGTACGCCGACCGCAAGGCCGCCGCGATGCGCGCGCACGCCACCCAGATCGTGGTGGACGGCGCCGACTTCGCGCTCAGCAACGCGCAGTGGCAGCCGCTGATCAGCGACGAGTACTACCAACTGGCCCGCGGCGAGCTCGGCTCCGCCCGGCCGGAGACCGACCTGTTCGCGGGGGTCGAGGCCCGGTGAACCCGCTGCACGCCCTGCTCGGCACCCGCGCCCAGCGGATGGCCGAACCCCTGCCGTCCCGCAACCGGCGCGTCGCCTGCTACCTGGTCCTCTTCGTGCTCGGCCTGCTGGTCGGCCTCTGCGGATCCTTCGTGCAGGCCCTGTGGGACCCGTTCGGGGTGCTGCTGGCGCTGCTCGCCAGCGCGGCCGTCTTCTACGGCGGACTGCGGGCGGCCGGCACCAAGCTCGGCGCCGGGGCGGCGATGATCGGCTGGTTCCTGAGCACGATCGTGCTGGCCGCGCCGCGCCCCGAGGGGGACTTCGTGCTCTCCTCCGGAGCCGGCTCGTACCTCTACCTGTTCGGCGGGCTGGGTCTCGGGCTGGTCTGCGCGAGCCTGCCCACCCGCTCGCCGTACGCCTTCGGCATCCCGCGCCAACGGGACTGACTGCCCGTAGGCTCGGCGGTACGGATCCGGACGTATCGGGTTCTATAGGAAGCAGTTCGCCTCCCAGGCGTTCCCAGTATGGTGGTGCCGCAGCATCGTCGGACGAGCCGTCCGGCCGCGAACCCGGAGCAGAGCAGCATTGAGCAGCCGCGAATCTGACAACGCCCACCCGTCCTCCCGTCGGGGGCCCGGCGCGCCCGACGCCTACCCGTCGGGCACCCCGCCGTACGGCATCCCGGGCCTGGGCAACGGCTTCGGGCCCGGGGAGCCGTTCGCTCCCCCGCGTGCGGAGGCCGAGCCGGAGGCTCCCAAGACCACCGAGACCACGCTGACCACCAAGATCTCGATCAACATCCCGGGTTCGCGACCGATCCCGCCGGTGGTGGTGCGCAGCGCGGTCAAGCCGGAGGAGGGCGGCCCCGAGCCGGAGCCCCCGGCGCCGGCCCCGTCCGGTCCGCGGCACCGATCGGCGCCGCCGGCCTCGCCGGTGCTCGGCGTGATGGACCAGGGCGGCCGCACCGCCGCCCCGCCGGACCTGCCGCCGGAGTGGCGCACCCCGGCGCCGGACCGGCGCGAGGACCCGGAGTCCACC
>NZ_JBHYKG010000270.1:0-11990 GCF_042741245.1 Kitasatospora sp. NPDC058965 | reverse complement strand
ACTGGGTCCCGTCGGTCGTGGTGACCTTGAAGTACTCACCGTTCCACAGGCCGTTCGACGCACCCGTCAGCAGCTCGACCTTGGTGCCGTCGTCGCCCAGCAGGTGGTAGGTCCCGCTCCCGTCGCGCACCAGCTGGCCGTTGTGCGAGCCCAGCTGCAGGGTGGCGTTGGAGCCGGTCCAGCACTTGTCGGCGGACTTGTCGATCCCGTCCGTGGCACAGGACTTGTACTGGCGCTCGATGAAGCCCGGGCTGTAGTTCCAGCCGTCGCCGATCCAGGAGGACTGCGAGTTGCGGGCCGAGGTCTCGCCGTCCACCGACTGCGAGTCGTAGGAGAGGGAGACCGACGGCTCCGCACCACCGAGGGCCTGCGGCAGCTCGATCGGGTAGGCGTAGGTGAACGCGCCGGAGGCGGTCTGCGACCAGTTGCCCGAGGCGGCGAGCGAGGTGGCCGAGTAGTCGCCCTGGGAGCCGTCCGTACCGGCCACGGCGGCCACCGTGGTGCTCGATGCGGCGGCCGCCATCGGCGCGGCCATCATGCTCATCGCCCGCGGCGCCGCAGAACCACCCGACGCCGGTAGCGCCACGCCGGCGGTCAGCTGGTGCGTCACCGGGTCGTTGGTCGTCGCCAGCGGGGTCTGCGTCTGACACTGCGCCAGCTGGGGCGTCGTCTGCGCACAGGCCGGTAGCTGCACCAGGTGCAGTCGCGAGGCCCACCCGCCGCCGTACGCCTGCGCGACCGCACCGTAGTCCAGCGACACCGACACCTTGCCGGTGGCGCCGGAGCCGTCCTGGCGGGACACGCCCACCATCAGGCCGTCCACGCCCGCCGCCTGCGCCGTGGCCCGGTCGACGGTCCTCACCTGCACCGAGGTCGGCGTCGACGCCGGCGCGAACGGCACCGCCACCGGCTGCGCCGCGTCCGTCGCCGCGAACTTCACGCCCGCCGCGAGCGTGCCGTCGACCGGCGCGGTCTGCGTGCCCGCCTTCGGCCACACCGGCGCGGCCACCTGATGCGGCTTCAGCGCCCGGGTGCCCGCGGGCTCGTGGACCACCGGCGCCGGCGGCGAGGTGCCCGCGTTGTGTCCCCCGACCTTGGGCTGCGCGGGCAGCGGATCCGCCGCCCAGATCTTCCCCTTGTAGTGGTATCCGCCCACCACGGTCTGTGCCTGCGCCACCGGGACGAGCAGGGCCAGTGCGGTCACGGTCGCCAGTGCGACCGTCCCGCTCCTGCTTCGTTTCCGGTTGCGGGCAGCAGTGAGCCAGGACAAACCTGCCTGCACGGTGAAACCCCCATGAGATTGACGGCCCTGACGAGCCGTCACGCACCGCGCCGACCTGTTCGGCGCGATCACCGGCCAACGGTATGAGAATCACATGAGGGATGCAAAGGGCGGGTCATGGGGAGGAGTTGCCAGTAGCCCGTGGCCTGACATGGTTCTTGTGACCAATGGGGTCATTGTGATTCGAATCGGCCGGTTGCCCGTGGAACAGGTCAAGGCCTCGCAAAGCCGACGCGGGCCACGGTCGGACCGCGGCCGGACCGCGCCGGGTGAGACGATGGCGGCTCAGCCGCGCCGCCCCCGGAGGAAGCACCGCCATGGACCGTCCCGCCGCCCCGCTCGCGCTCGACGTCACCGCCGCCGCGGATCCGGGGACGATCCTGGCCGCCGCGGAGCGGGCGGAGCGGGCCGGGATGGACCGGCTGGTGGTGTCCGAGACGGCCCACAACCCGTTCCTGCAGCTGGCCCGGGCCGCCGACCGGACCAGCGCGATCGAGCTGGCCACCGGTGTCGCGATCGCCTTCGCCCGGACCCCGATGACGCTGGCCTACGAGGCCTGGGGCCTGCACGAGGCCTCCGGCGGACGGGCCGTCATCGGGCTGGGCTCGCAGGTGCGGACGCACATCGAGAAGCGGTTCGGGATGCCGTTCGACCGCCCGGCCGCCCGGATGCGCGAGTACGTGCACGCGGTGCGGGCGATCTGGGCGAGCTGGCAGACCGGCGAGCGGCTGCGGTTCCGCGGCGAGTTCTACACGCACACGGTGATGACCCCGGTGTTCGCCCCGGGCCCGGTGGCGGCCGGGGTGCCGCGGATCCTGCTGGCCGGGGTGGGCCCGCTGATGACCCGGACGGCGGGGGCGGTGGCGGACGGCTTCATCGTGCACCCGTTCAGCTCGGTGGCGTACCTGGCCGAGCAGGTGCTGCCGGTGGTCCGGGCGGCGCGGGCCGAGGCCGAGGCGGCGGGGGCGGAGTGGACGGCCCGGCCGTTCGAGATCGTCGGCAACGTGCTGACCGCCGCCGGCCGCACCGAGGAGGAACTGGCCGCCAACACCGTGGCACTGCGCGAGCGGCTGGCCTTCTACGCCTCGACGCCGGCCTACCTGCCGGTGCTGGCGGCGCACGGGTTCGAGGCGCTGCACGAGGAGTTGCACCGGCTGTCGCTGCGCGGGCGGTGGCAGGAGATGGGCGAACTGATCGACGATCAGGTGCTGGCGGTGTTCGCCGTCACCGGGTCGGTGGCGGAGGTGGCCCGGGAGGTGCACCGCCGGTACGCGGGGGTGGCGACCCGGGTCTCGGTCCACTCGCCGGCGGGGGCGGACCCGGAGCTCGACCTGGCGGTGCTGGCGGCGCTGCGCACGCTCTGATCCCGCGCCGGTCCTGTGCTGATCCCGTTCTGCTCCCGCTGCCGGCCGACTCCGGCCGCGGACCCTAGCCGCGGGCCCGCTGGGTGACGGCGATGCAGGCGATCACCAGCAGTGCGGTGACCGGGGCGGCCGCCGGGAGGTGCTCGCCGAGCAGCAGGGCGGCCCAGGCGAGGGTGAGCAGTGGCTGGGCGAGCTGGAGCTGGCTGGCCCGGGGGACCCCGATGGCGGCCATCCCCCGGTACCAGAGCACGAAGCCGCCGAACTGCGAGACCCCGCCGACGTAGGCGAGCCCGGCGAGCGCGTGCGCCGTCAGGTGCACCGGCTCCCGCGGCAGCGCCAGCGCGCAGGTCAGCGCGGTGACCGGCAGCGCCACGACAACGGCCCAGCCGATCACCTGCCACCCGGGCATCCCCCGGCGGGCCAGCAGCCCGCCCTCCGCGTACCCGGCCGCGCAGACCAGCAGGGCGGCGAACAGGTAGGCGTCCGCGAGGCCCGGCCGCCCCGCGCTCTGCTGCACGGTGAAGGCCAGCACCACGGCCGCGCCCGCGCCCGCCGCACCCCAGAACAGCCGCGGCTGGCGGGACCGGGTGCGCAGCGCCGCCCAGACCGCCGTGGCCATCGGCAGCATCCCGATCACCACCGCGGAGTGCGCCGTGGACGAGGCGCGCAGCGCCAGCGTGGTCAGCAGCGGGAACCCCACCACGCAGCCGAGCGAGACGACGGCGATCCCGGGCCAGTCCTGACGGCGCGGCAGCGGCGCCCGGCTGACGGCCAGGCAGCTCCCCGCCACCAGGGCCGCGAGCACACCGCGCAGCCCGGTGGCCGTCCACGGGCCGAACCCCGCCAGGGCCCAGGCCGTCGCCGGGAAGCTGAACGAGAAGAGGAGCACGGCGGTGGCCGCCACGCCGAGCCCGCCGACCGCTATCGAGCGAAGGGAAATAGCGCTATCGTGTGTCGTCATAAACAAGCGTAGCAGTGGGAAAGGTGGCCGCACCATGGAGCGCACCAGCGTCGCCGAGTTGGCCCAACTGCTGCGAGGGGAGCTCGGCCGCTACTCGCCAGGAGAGAAGCTGGCCTCCAGTCGGGCGCTGATGCAGCAGTACCAGGTGAGCCCCGTGACCGTGTCGCGGGCGATCGCCGTGCTGGTCGCCGAGGGGCTGGTGGTCTCCCGCCCGGGGGCCGGGGTCTTCCGCGCCGCCGACGCGCGCCCGGCGCCCGCCGCCGGGGACACCTCCTG
Organism: Kitasatospora sp. NPDC058965; assembly: GCF_042741245.1. Taxonomy (NCBI): domain Bacteria; kingdom Bacillati; phylum Actinomycetota; class Actinomycetes; order Kitasatosporales; family Streptomycetaceae; genus Kitasatospora; species Kitasatospora sp. NPDC058965. The sequence continues at coordinate 8,107 of NZ_JBHYKG010000270.1, read as the reverse complement.
GCAGGAGGTGGCGCTCAGCGCCGAGGCGGGCGTGCCGCCCTCCCGGGCAGCCGACGCCACCGGCGTGCTCGGTGCGCTGACCCTCGCCCCGCCCGAGGTGGTCGACCTGAACAGCGGCTACCTGCACCCCACGCTCCAGCCCGAGCGCGCGCTGGCCGCCGCACTGGCCCGGGCCGGTCGCCGCCCCGGCGCGTGGAGCCGGCCCCCGGTGGACGGCCTGCCCGAACTGCGGGCCTGGTTCGCCCGCGACATCGCCGACACGCTCACCGCCGCCGAGGTGCTGATCGCCGCCGGCGGCCAGAGCGCGCTCACCACCGCGCTGCGCTCGCTGGCCCCGCCCGGTGCGCCGGTCCTGGTGGAGTCGCCGACCTACCCCGGCCTGCTCGCCGTCGCCCGCGCGGCCGGGCTGCGCCCCGTCCCGGTGCCGATGGACCAGGACGGGGTGCGCACCGACCTGCTGGCCGCGGCCTTCGCGGCCAGCGGCGCCCGGCTCTTCGTCTGCCAGCCGCTGTTCCAGAACCCGACCGGCGCGGTGCTGGCCGGCGACCGGCGGGCCGAGGTGCTCCGGATCGCCCGGGCCGCCGGCGCGTTCGTGGTGGAGGACGACTTCGCCCGCCGCCTGGTGCACGCGGACGCGCCCGCGGTGCCGGCGCCGCTGATCGCGGACGACGCCGACGGGGTGGTGGTGCACATCCGCTCGCTGACCAAGGCGACCTCGCCCAACCTGCGGGTCGCCGCGCTGGCCGCGCGCGGCCCGGCGCTGGCCCGGCTGCGCGCGGTGCAGGCGGTGGACAGCTTCTTCGTGCCGCGGCCGCTGCAGGAGACGGCGCTCGAACTGGTCGCCGCCCCCGCCTGGAGCCAGCACCTGCGCACGCTGGCGGCGGCCCTGCGGGACCGGCGGTCGGCGCTGGCCGCCGCGGTGGCGGCGCGGCTGGGGGCCGACGTGCTGCCGGAGCGACTCCCTTACGGCGGGTACCAGTTGTGGCTGCGGGTGCCGGCGGGGTGGACGGCGGAGGGGCTCGCGGCGGCCGCGCTGCGGGCCGGGGTCGCCGTGACGCCCGGCGGGCCGTACTTCACGGCCGAGCCCCCGGCCGCCCACCTGCGGCTCAGCTACGCCTACGCCGAGAGCGCGGAGCAACTGGCCGAGGGCGCCGCGCGCTTGGGGCGGGCGCTCAACTGAGCAGCTGGGCCTGCCCGTTGCCGACCGACCAGTCGGCGCGGTCGTTCTCGGTGAGGGTCACCAGCACGTCCTGCGGCCGGATGCCGGCGCCGGCCTCCAGATGGGCGGCGATCAGGCGGTACAGCTCCCGCTTCTGCTGCTCGGTGCGGCCGCGGACCAGGGTGATCTGGACGCACACCACGTCCTGGCGGTCGATGCCCAGGTACTGCTGATCGAAGATCAGCTCCGCGGCGGGGTGGGTGGTGAGCACCTGGAAGCGGTCGTCCGCGGGGATCCCGATGGCCTCGACGAGGGCGCGGTGCACGCCGTCGGCGACGGCGCGCAGGGTGGCGGGGGAGCGGTCGGTGCTGGCGTCGATCCGGACGAGGGGCATGGCGAGGCTCCTTATGTTCGCGTTTCGTCGAACATAGCACTGTTCGTGATTCCTCGAACATGGTTCACTGGGCCGGTGGCACGTCGAACGTCCGGTCAACTCATCCACCCCGCACGGGAGGACCTGGTCCTCACCGAGGTGCTCGCCGCCCTGAGCGACCCGCTGCGGCTGTCCGTCGTCGCGGAACTGGCCGCGGGCGGCGAACGGCCGTGCAGTTCCTTCGCCCTGCCGGTCGGCAAGTCCACCCAGAGCTGGCACTTCCGCACCCTGCGCGAGGCCGGCGTGATCCGCCAGCGCGACGAGGGGACGCGGCGCCTGAACTCGCTGCGCACCGAGGACCTGGAGGCCCGGTTCCCGGGACTGCTCGCCCTGGTGGTGCGGGAGGCGCGGGTGGTTCGGGAGGCGCGGCGGGCCGACCGGTAGACAACGGGCCCGCCCTGCTACGGAGTCGTCGCCTCCCGGTGCAGCGGGCGCAGCAGGGCCCAGGTGGCGAAGGCGGCGGCGAGGGCCAGCATGGCGATGCCGCTCCACAGGTTGATGTTCCAGCCGGCGGCCTTGGCCCGGTCGGCCGAGGTGGTGAAGGCCGCGCCGAGCACGGTCAGGACGGTGCCGTAGACGGCGAACAGCAGGGCCAGCAGGTGGCGCAGGTCGAACAGGGCACGGTGCACGGGTGCGGTCTCCTCACCAGAAGACGATGTTGAGGACGGTCGCCAGCACCAGTGCGCCGACGCCGAGCAGGACCGGGCTGCGGTACCAGCCGCGGTCGCCCGGGTCGGCCGCCTGCGCGTGGTGGTCGCGCGGGGTCAGGCTCCAGACCAGGCCGACCAGTTGGGCGTCCGGCTTCGGCACGCCGCGCAGCGAGACGGCCACGCTCACCGTGATGTCCACCACGAACGCGGCGCTGGCGGCGACGAAGCTCGGGCCCTGCCCCGACAGGTGCAGCACGTGGTGGCGGACCAGCTGGTCGATCGTCACCGCGGCCGCCGTACCGCTGATCAGGCCGAGCCCGCCGGCCAGCGGGGTGGTCCGCTTCCAGAACATGCCCAGCAGGAAGGTGGCGAAGAGCGGGGCGTTGAAGAAGGAGAAGAGCGTCTGGAGGTAGTCCATGATGTTGTTGTAGCCACTGGCGATGAAGGCGGTGCCGATCGCCACCGCGCAGCCCAGCACCGAGACCAGCCGCCCGACCCGCAGGTAGTAGTCGTCCGACCGGTCCTTCACCACGTACGCCTGCCAGAGGTCGTAGGTGAAGACGGTGTTGAAGGAGCTGACGTTGGCCGCCATCCCGGCCATGAAGGCGGCCAGCAGACCGGTGATCGCCACGCCGAGCATGCCGGACGGCAGCAGGTCGCGGATCAGCAGCTCGATCGCGTTGTTGTAGGTCACCCCGTTCGCCGCCGTGTGGTCGCCCGCCTTGTAGGCGGCCAGCTCGGGGGAGAGCACCGCGGCCAGCATGCCGGGGATCACGATCACCAGCGCGATCAGGGCCTTCGGGTAGGCGCCGATCAGCGGGGTGCGGCGGGCGGCGGACATGTTGCGGGCGGCCAGGGCGCGCTGCACCTCGGCGAAGTTGGTGGTCCAGTACCCGAAGGAGAGCACGAAGCCGAGCCCGAAGACGATGCCGAGCACCGAGAGGGTCGCGTTCTCGATGCCGGTCAGGTTGCTGCCGGGCCAGGCGTGCAACTGCGCCTCCGCGTCGGGGTTCAGCGCCCGGATCCGTGCGGTCAGCCCGTCCCAGCCGCCGACCTTGTGCAGGCCGACCAGGGTGAGCGGGATCAGCATCGCGATGATCACGAAGAACTGCATCACCTCGTTGTAGACCGCCGCCGACAGTCCGCCCAGCGTGGTGTAGGCCAGCACGATCGCCGAGGCCGCGATGATGGAGACCCAGAGCGGCCACCCCAGCAGCAGGTTGACCACGGTGGCCAGCGCGTAGAGGTTGACCCCGGCGATCAGTACCTGGGCCAGGGCGAAGCTCAGGCCGTTGACCAGGTGGGCGAACGGGCCGAACCGGCGCAGCAGGAACTCCGGCACGCTGCGCACCCGGGACCCGTAGTAGAACGGCATCATCACCAGGCCGAGGAAGACCATCGCCGGGATCGCGCCGATCCAGTAGTAGTGCACCGTCGGGATGCCGAACTGCGCACCGTTGGCGGTCATCCCGAAGATCTCCACGGCGCCCAGGTTGGCCGAGATGAAGGCCAGGCCGGTCACCCAGGCGGGCAGCGCGCGCCCGGACAGGAAGAAGTCGGTGCTGGAGGCGACCGAGCGGCGGGCCAGCGCGCCGATCCCGAGCACCATGACGAAGTAGACGCCCAGCAGGGCGTAGTCGATCGGCTCGGCGTCCAGGCGCAGCGCGCCTGTCGCGAGCACGGCGGCAGGACCGCCCGCCGGTACGGACATGGGACGCCCACCCCTCGCAGAGCCGGTCGCGGAGACCCCCGTTCTACCGCCGCGCCGCCCCGCTGCCGCGCGCGCTCACCCGGTGGGCGGCGTGGCGCTGGGCCGGTCGGCCGAGTGACGCGGCATCAGGCCGCCCGGAGCGGCGCCGGGGTACGGGCGAGCGGCCGCGCCGGGTGCGCGCGTGCGGCTGCGGGCGTGCGACCGCAGTGCAACTGGTCTGCAACGTTCGCCGCCGCGACCTTGCGCCGGACTGCCGACGGCGACAACCTGGAGTTGACCTACCAGTGCACAGGGTGACGGGCGGGGGGCCGTCGCCGTCCGTGCCGGACTGCCGACCCGTGACCGCCCGCGTCGACGAAGCGAAGAGCGCGCCCGGTGCGCGCGACCGGGCCCCGCCCTGCGGACCGCAGGGGCGGAGCGGGCCGAAGCCGATCAGCACCCACCTCCGACGTGTTCACCGCCCCGGGCGTTCCTGCCCCCGGGCGAGTACCCGACAGACCAACCGAACGGAGTGGCCATGCCAGTGGCGATCGTCGGACGCGAGGGGCCGTTGGCCGGGCGCCGGTTCCCCGTCGGCAGCACGCCGGTCACCTTCGGCCGCAGCGGTGACTGCAGCGTGGTGATCGCCAGCAGCAGCGCCTCGCGCCTGCACGCGGAACTCCGCCGGGAGGCGGGCAAGTTCGTCCTGTACGACCGGGGCAGCCGGAACGGCACGGCGGTCAACGGGAAGCGGGTGACGTCCCACGTCCTCGCCTCCGGCGACCTCATCACCATCGGTGGCGAGGTGTTCGGCTTCGAGGTCACCGAGGCGACCGAGACGGTCGTCGACCTCACCCTGCCGCTGGCCCTCGAACCGGGCCCGGTGCTGCACGTCACCGTCTCGGGCGGCGGTCCGGTGGGGCTGAGCTTCGCCCTGCTGCTCGAACACTTCATGGGCCGGCGGGTGGCCGTCACGATCCACGACGGCCGCTGGATCCAGGACGGCCCGCGCGTGGTCTGGAAGGACGAGAGCCAGGGCAACGTCCGGCGCCAGCAGGTCGTGACGGTCCAGAGCCGGCAGTACCTGAACCTCTCCGAGGAGATGCAGGCGCGGATGTTCGCGGCCGACGCCTACTCCGAGATGTGGCCGACCGGACCGGACTCCATCCGGGGCCACGGCCCGCGGAACATCCGGATCGCCCACATCGAGGACGTGCTGCTGGAGTTGGCCAACGAGAAGTCCGGCGCCATCCGACTGGTCCCCGCCGCCTTCGACCCGACCGAGCAGCCCGCGGAGGCGGCCGGGGACCACGTCCTCGCCATCTGCGAGGGCGGGCGGTCGCGCACCCGCGACCACTACACCGACAAGTTCGGCACCCCGGACACCTCGATCTACTCGCTGAACGGACAGCACCTCCAGGACGTGGTGCTGGGCCTGCGGGTGAAGTCCGACCTGCCGGACCCGATGTCCGTCCTGCTGACCGTGGCCCAGAACCGGTTCCTGCTCAACTCCCTGCGCGGGGAGGGCTTCCTGAACATGCGCCTGACCGACGCCGAGGCCCGGGAGGTGATCGGGGTCGACCCCGTCCGGCACGTGTTCGAGGAGTGCGTCGCCTCGCGGCCGTGCCTGATGGGGCGCAACGAGGAGGGCGACTTCCGCTGCGCGACCCACGGCACGCTGTTCCTGCCCGCACTGGTCCGGGGATCGGCGCTGTGGAAGCGGGTGCTGGAGGGCCTGGTCCTGTTCGGCGTCAGCGAGGAGAACCTGAGCGCGGTCACCGGGTTCCGGTTGGACATGGTCCAGCGGCCCCGGTTCACCGCCCGGCTGCGCCCGCCGACCGCCACCGACCCGGGCACCTTCGGCTTCCTGCTCGGGGACGCCGCCAACGCGATCCACTTCTGGCCGGGCCGCGGGCTCAACAGCGGTTTGGCGTCGGCCATTTCGCTGGCCCGCTCGCTCAGCGGCAACTGGCAGGGCCGACCGCTGCGCGACGCGGACTTCGTGCGCCACGAGGCGGCGATGTCGATGCTCCAGTACCGGCACAAGAGCCGCGCCTGGAACGCCATGGTGACCACCGACCAGCACGGCGTCAGCTGCGCGATCAAGGACACGATCGCGCGCAGCATCGACCAGGACGCCCCGCAGGACCCGGGACCGCGGGGTACGGCGGGGGCGGCGGACATCGACCTGTTCATGGCCCAACTGCGCGGCATCCGCGCCCGCCTGGCCGCCCGGATGCCTGGCCTGCCCGACGACGCGACGCTGCGCCACCACCTGGGGCGGCTGAAGCCGGAGACCCTGCGCACCCTGGTCGCGAGCGGGGCCTGGGACACCCTGATGGTCGGTGGCGAGGAGGTCGACATCGACATCTTCTACCAGCAGCGCAGGCCGTCCCTCCCCGCCGCGAGATCGCCCCGGCGCCACGGGCAGGACGCGGTGGTGTCGGACTGACCCGGGGGCGGGGGCGGGGGCGGGGGCGGGGGCGGGGGCGAGGGGTGCCGGGAGTCCGGGGGGTGGTCAACTCCGGCCCTCTCAAAGGTCCTTCGGGGAGAGGATCGCGGTGATGAGTTCCCGGCGACTGCGCACCCCGAAGCGGGAGAAGACGGCTGTCAGGTGCTCCTGGACGGTGTACGCGGACACGTGGAGCCGGGCCACGATCTCCCGGGTGGAGAGGCCCTGGAGCACCAGGGCGGCAACCCGGTGCTGCGCCGGGGTGAGTCCGTGGGCGGCCAGGAGGAGGGAGCCGAGCCGGGCGGCGGGCGCCGGCTCGACGACCACGGCGACCTGGTCGCCCGCACGGCCCCGGAGGCGGGTGGCGTGCAGCGCCAACCACTGCCCGTCGGCGGTGCGCAGCCTGACGCCGCCGGGCCGCTGCGACGGGTCACCGGTCTGCTCCGGCCGGGCGGCCACCGCGTAGACGGACATGGGCAGGCCGGCGACCTCGGGACCGTCGAGCCGGGCGAGCCAGCGCTCGGCGTCCTGGCTGATCGACACCACGGACAGGTCGGCGTCCAGCACGACGACACCGGGGGAGCCCGCGGCCCGGGGGCCGTCACGGGTCAGCGACTCGTGGACGACACAGCGCCGCAGGGCCTCGGCCAGATGCGGGGTGATCTTCCGGATCACGGCGAGGTCGGCCTCGGAGAACCCGGCGTCGGCGTCCGCCCGGTGCAGGCACAGGACGCCCCAGCACTCGTGCCCCGTGACCAGGGCGGCCCGGAGCTCGTCGCCGAGCCCAAGGCCCGCCATGATCTCGCGGGACCGGGCGCTGGCGGACCGCTGCCCGCCCGTCGCCCGGTCCAGCGTCGTCACCACCTGCGGTCCGCGGGCGAGATCGGCGAACTTGTTGACGTCGTCCCGGCCGAACTCGTTCGCCAGGAAGAGCGGTGCGGCGCCGCTCAACGGCTCCTGGGCGAGTGCCGAGGTGAACAGCAGGGTCGCCGGGTCGACGGAGGCGAAGAACACGGCTTCGACGGGCAGGATGCCCGGGAGCCGGCGCACCAGCTGCGCGCCGAGCGCGGACCGGTCCAGGTCCGCGTAGCAGCTGTCGATCAGCCGCTCGACGTGGCGCTCCCGCAGACCGCTGGCCATGGCTTTCACGCTACGCCGATGCGCGGGAGCGTGCCGGTGCCGGTGCAGGTTCCTGCGCCTGCGCCGGGACGAGGCCGAGGCTGCGCAGCAGGCCCAGCTCGTCCAGCCGCCCCCAGCGCTCGGTGATCCGGCCGTCCCGTACCCGGAAGATGTTGATGCCGTCGAGCACGAGCGGCCGGCCGTCGCCCGCGACGCCCATCAGCTCACCCTGCTGGGTGCCGGAGGCGGTGAAGAGTTCGGCCACCAGGTCGCCTTCGCCGACCAGGAGTCCCAGGTCGGAGTGCCAGTCGGGGCACGCCTGCCGGAACAGGGCTCCGGCCGCGCGCATGCCTTCCCGGTCGGGTCCCAGGCCGACGCGAGGGTCGTGGTTGACGAAGTCCTCCGCGAGGTAGGTGTCGACGGCCGACAGGTCACCCCGGGTGAACAGTGCGTCGATGAATCCGGTCACTGTCTGCTTGTTCTGTTCGATGGTGTCCATGGGACCAGCCTCGGCGGACCGGCTCCCGGCCGGAACCCCAGGAATCTGGGGTACGCACGGAGGAGTGTCCGGAGGCGGCCCGTTGACCCCGACCGCCCGACCGCC
>NZ_JBHYKG010000269.1:0-11990 GCF_042741245.1 Kitasatospora sp. NPDC058965 | reverse complement strand
GGGGGGGGGGGGGGGGGGGCTGCCCTCCCCCCCCGGGGGGGGGGGCGCCCGGCCCCGCCCCCCCCCCCCCCCCGCCCCACCCCCCACTCGGCTCAGGTCGGCTCAGCTCGGCTCAGCTCGGCTCAGCTCGGCTCAGCTCACCAGGCGTAGTCCTCCGGCGCGGTCCGGTGGCCCGGGAAGATCTCGTCGAGCCGGTCCAGCGACTTCTGGTCCAGGGTCACCTCCAGCGCGCCCAGGCCCGCGTGCAGCTGCTCCAGGGTGCGCGGGCCGACGATGGGGGCGGTGACGGCCGGGCGGGTGAGCAGCCAGGCCAGCGCGATGTCACCGGGCTCGTGGCCGAGCTCGGCGGCGAAGTCCTCGAAGGCCTGCAGCTGGTCGCGGTGCTTCTCCAGCGCGTCCAGGGCCCGGCCGCCGGCGCGGCGCACGCCCTCGCGCTCCTTGCGCAGCACGCCGCCGAGCAGCCCGCCGTGCAGCGGGGACCACGGGATGACGCCCAGGCCGTAGAACTCGGCGGCCGGCAGCACCTCCAGCTCGGTGCTGCGCTCCAGCAGGTTGTAGAGCGACTGCTCACTGGTCAGGCCGAGGAAGTGGCGCGCCTTGGCGGTCTCCTGGGCCTGGGCGATGTGCCAGCCGGCGAAGTTGCTGGAACCCACGTAGAGGATCTTGCCCTGGGCGACCAGCACCTCCATCGCCTGCCAGATCTCGTCCCACGGCGTGTCCCGGTCGACGTGGTGCATCTGGTACAGGTCGATGTGGTCGGTCTGCAGGCGGCGCAGGCTGGCCTCCACCGCGCGGCGGATGTTCAGCGCGGAGAGCCGGCCCTGGTTGGGCCAGTCGCCCATCTCGCCGTAGACCTTGGTGGCCAGCACGGTCTTCTCGCGCCGGCCGCCGCCCTTGGCGAACCAGTTGCCGATGATCTCCTCGGTCCGGCCGCGGTTCTCGCCCCAGCCGTAGACGTTGGCGGTGTCGAAGAAGTTGATGCCCTGCTCCAGCGCGACGTCCATGATCTGGTGGGCGTCGCCCTCTTCGGTGAACGGACCGAAGTTCATGGTGCCCAGGCAGAGACGGGAAACCTTGAGGCCGGTGCGGCCGAGACGGGTGTACTCCATGATCCTCAACCCTGCGCCGCACCAGCCGAATTGTCCAGCACTTCCGGTCATCTTCAGCCACATCGTGGTGGCACAACGTCAGATTGCCCGGATGCCGCCCCACCGGAGGCCCCGACCGGAGACCCCGCAGAGCCCGGAGAGCCCGCCGAACCCGCAGAGCCCGGAGAGCCCGCCGAACCCGCAGAGCCCGGGAACCCCGCAGAGCCCGGGGACTCCGCAGAACCCGCCCTACCGCCCGTGCCGGGCGTAGCCGCGCACCGCCAGCGGCGCGCACACCAGCAGCAGCGCCACCGCCCAGCCGAGCGACATCCCCACCGCGTGGCGCAGCGGCCAGGCCGCGCCCACCGGCTCGGGGTTGCCGAACAGATGCCGGGCCGCGGCCACCACCGCGCTCACCGGGTTCCACTCGGCCACCGTCCGCAGCCAGCCGGGCATCCCGGCAGTGGGCACGAAGACGTTGGTCACCATCGCCACCGGGAAGGTGAGCACCGCCAGCTGGCCCGCCACCTCCTCCTTGCCCGCGACCAGCCCGAGGCAGGTCCCCAGCCAGGTCATCACGAACCGGAAGAGCAGCAGCAGCCCGAAGCCGGCCAGCGCGAGCCCGGTTCCGCGGTGCGCCCGCCAGCCGGTGAGCAGCCCCACGCCCGCCACCAAGGCCAGCACCACCACCGAGACCAGCAGGTCGGCCAGCGTGGTGCCGAGCAGCACGCCGGCCCGGGAGACCGGCATCGACCGGATCCGGTCGGCCGCACCGCGGTCCAGGTCGCGGGCGGCGCCGACCATGGTGGGCATGATGCCGTTCACCGCCACCATCGCGAGCAGGCCGGGCAGCAGGAACTCGCGGTAGTTGCCGCCTACCGTCATCGCGCTGCCGAACACGTACCCGAAGACCACCACCATCACCACCGGCACGGTGAGCGAGGCGGCGATCAGGCCGGGCGAGTGCCGGTAGTGCAGCAGGACCCGGCGCGCCGAGGTCAGGGCGTCCCGGATCACGCGGCCACCTCCTCGGCCGCGGCGTCCGCCGTCAGGGCGAGGAACACGTCGTCGAGCGTCGGGGTGCGCAGCGCCACGTCCCGCGCCGCGACGCCGGCCGCGTCCAACTCCCGCACCAGTTGGGGCAGCGAGGTCTCGCGCCCGGGCCGGGAGACCACCGAGACCAGCAGCCCGTCCTGGTCCAGCGCCACCTCGCCGCCGGTCAGCCGGGCCACCACCGCGGCGGCGAGCGGGAGTTCGGCCGCACTGCCGACCGCGACCTCGACCCGCGCGCCGATCGAGGCCTTGAGCCGCTGCGGCGGCCCGTCGGCGATCGCCCGGCCCGCGCCGATCACCAGCACCTGGTCGGCCAGCCGGTCCGCCTCGTCCAGGTACTGGGTGGTGAGCAGCACGGTGGTCCCGGTGCCGGCCAACTCCCGCACCGCGTCCCAGATCTCGCCGCGACTGCGCGGGTCGAGGCCGGTGGTCGGCTCGTCCAGGAAGAGGACGGGGGGCCGGGTGACCAGGCAGGCGACCAGGTCCAGCCGCCGGCGCATCCCGCCCGAGTAGCCGCGCACCAGCTGGTCGGCCGCCTCCGCGAGGCCGAACCGCTCCAGCAGCTCGTCCGCGCGGCGGCGGGCCTCGCGCGCGCCGAGCTGGTGGAACCGGCCGACCAGGCGCAGGTTGTCCCGCCCGGTGATGCCCTCGTCCACGGCGGCGTGCTGCCCGGCCAGGCCGATCGCGCGGCGCACCGCGGTCGCCTCGCGGACCACGTCGTGGCCGGCCACCTTGGCCCAGCCGCTGTCCGGGCGGGCCAGCGTGGCCAGGATGCGCACGGCGGTGGTCTTGCCGGCCCCGTTCGGACCGAGCAGGCCGTAGACCGTGCCGGCCGGGATCGCGAGGTCCAGGCCGGCCAGTGCCTGGGTGCGGCCGTAGCGCTTGGTCAAGCCCTGGGCCTGGACGGCGAGAGCTGCGGACATACCGGGTTCCTTTCTCTAGGTACAGCGTACGTAGAAACGTGGCAACAGCGTACTACGTACGTCGTACGTGGTGAAAGGCCGACCGCGGCCCGGCCTCGTAGGATGAGCCCCGAGGTGATCTCCCAGTGCCGTCCCGCAAGACCCCGCCCGACGCCGACCCGGAGTCCGCGTCCGCCGCTGCGGCCGAGTCCGCCCCCGAGCTGATCTGGCTGCGCCCCGAGCGCGCCGGCCGCGGCCCGCGCCCCGCGCACAGCCGCGACTCGATCGCGGCCGCGGCGGTGTCCCTCGCGGACGCCGAGGGGCTGGACGCGGTGACGATGCGTCGGATCGCCGCCGAGCTCGGCGCCGGCACCATGTCGCTCTACAACTACGTGCCGAAGAAGGAGCAGCTGCTCGACCTGATGCTGGACCGGGTCACCGGCGAGTACCGGCTGCCCGCCGCGCCCAGCGGCGACTGGCGGGCCGACCTGCGCGACCTGGCCAAGCAGCAGCTGGCCATCCTGCGCCGGCACACCTGGGCGGTCACGGTGATCCGCACCCGCCCGTCCTTCGGCCCCGCCAGCCTGCGCTACACCGAGTACTTCCTCGCCGCCCTGGCCGGCGTCGACCTCCCCGGCAGCCGCAAGATGGAGGCCCTGGCCATGCTCAACGGCTTCGTCTGCCAGTTCGTCGACTGGGAGCAGGCCACCCGGCTGGCCGCGGAGAACCCCCAGCAGTGGCACCGCGACCTGGTCGCCTACCTGACCACGATGGCGATGAGTGGCGAGTACCCGCACCTCGCCACCGCGCTGGGCACCGACGGCGGCACGGCGCTGGACCCGGACGCCTCCTTCGACCGCTTCCTGGACCGGCTGCTGACGGTCCTGGTGACCCCCTGACCGGTCCCCGGGCCCAGCGGACCACCCGCACCTGACCGGCCCCCGGGCTCAGCGGCCGACCCGTGCCTGACACCGGCCCCCGGCCCCCGGCCCCGCCCCAGCGGACCGCCCGCGCGCCCCCGGCCCCGCCCCAGCGGACCGCCCGCGCGCCCCCGGCCCCGCCTCAGCCGACCACCCGCGCGATGCCCGCCCGCAGCACCCGGCGCACCTCCGCCGCCCGGCGCCGCTTCCAGCGCCAGTGACCGTTGACCGGCCGCCCGTACCGGCGCGCCGCCAGATCGGCCAGCAGTACCTCGGAGACCCCGAACTCCGGTAGCTGCAGCAGGGCCTGCCCCTTGGTCAGCAGCTCCCCCGAGCGCAGCGTGGCCGCCGCCCGGGCCAGCGTGAACAGACCCAGGTCGACCCAGTCGTCGCGCAGCCAGCGCCGCCACCGGCCCAGCGCCGGGCGCCAGAACTCGCACAGGTCGGCGCGGACCGCCGCGGCCAGGTCGGCGTCGGAGACCGGCGGGACCAGGCCCGCGGGCGGCGGACCGAAGCAGGTGCGGGCGCCCAACTCCAGCTCGCGCCGGGTGACGAGGCTGACCGGCCGCGCGAAGAGCTCCCGGTGCGCCCAGGTGAGGTGCTCCAGCGCGGGGTCGGCGAGCCGGTCCGGCAGCAGGTACGAGCAGTGCAGCCGCTGCGCGAGCGGGTGGTCCCGCTCCAGCGACCGGTGCAGCGCGACCAGCGAAGCCCGCTCGCCGGGCCGCAACGGCCGTTCCAGCAGGGCGAGCACGTCCAGGTCGCTGCGCCCGGGCTGGTAGTCGCCCAGCGCCAGTGACCCGTGCACCCAGACCGCCCGCACCGGCAGCAGCCCGCGCAGGTCGGTGACGAACCGTGCCAGCACCCGCTCCGTCGCATCCACCCGGTCAGGTTAGCGCCGGTGCGGCAGTGAGTTGGCGCCGGTGCGGCAGCGAGTCAGCGCTGGTGCGGCAGCGAGATGTTGAGCTTCTCGGTCACCCGGCGGTAGCCGATCCGGGCGTACATCCGCTCCACCGACTCCTCGGCGGGCTCCAGCCAGACCGCGTCCCGCTGGTGCTCCAGCGCGGTGGCGGTGAGCACGGCGCTGACCGCGGCGCCCACCCCCCGCCGGCGGTAACGGTCGGCGACCGCTATGCCGGCCAGCTCGCTCAGCCCCTCCGCCGAGATGGAGGCGGCCCCGCCGCCGGCCGGCTCGCCATCGACCCGGGCCAGCGCCACCGCGCCGCCGCCGTGCACCGTCCAGCGCAGCCAGCCGAGTTCGCCGTCACCCGGCTCGCCCTCCTCGCCGTAGGCGGTGTGCTGGACCCGGGCGAGCGCCCAGAACTCGTCCTCGTTCTCGGGGACGCTGATCGCCAGGCCCGGCACCGGGCCCGGAACCACCAGGTCGTCGGCGGTGCAGGCCAGCAGCGGCACCCGGTTCTCCACGGCGAAGCCGGCCGCCAGCAGCGCCGGTTCGACCGCGGGTGCCCAGGCGGGCAGGTACTCCAGCCGCGGCAACCGGTCCCGCTCCTCGAACGCCTCGACCAGGTCCCGGACCTGACGCTCCGTCGGTTCGGCGTCCTGCTCGGGGATGGCGTAGTTGGCGTAGGGAGTGGACCAGTCCGGGCTGTACCGGATCAGGAACGGACCGACCACGACGTGGTTCGGGGACTGCAGGGCCAGGGCACGCACGTGCCGCTGGATTCGGACGGCGAAGTCCACGGTGTAGCTCATCCTTCAGGAGACATGCACGACGGAATCGGACATGCCACCGACGCCGGGTGCCCTCGACCCCGTGCAGCGGGCGGGCCCCAACGGTCTGCTCAGGCGCGTCGGCGGCTCTGGTTCTCGAACTCGCCCGCAACCATTGGCGTCACTCCCTGCCTACTCCCCCGGACCTGGTCGGCAGGCATGTTGCCAGCCCGCCGACCACCTGACAAGCCATTAAAACAGCCGGTCACCCGACCCGGCGCAGCAGGGCCAGGTACATCGCGTCCGTGCCGTGCAGGTGCGGCCACAGCTGGACGTCCGGACCGTCCCCGAGCTCCGGCACCCCGGGCAGCAGCGGACGCGCGTCCACGAACTCCACCTGCGCGCCGAGCTCGCGCAGCACGTCGTCCACCACCGCGCGGGTCTCGGCCAGGTGCGGCGAGCAGGTGGCGTAGCCGACCACACCGCCCACCCGGACGGCGTCCAGCGCCGAACGCAGCAGGTCGCGCTGGAGCGGGCCGAACCCGGCCACGTCCTCGGGCCGGCGGCGCCAGCGCGCCTCCGGCCGGCGGCGCAGCGCGCCCAGGCCGGAGCAGGGCACGTCCACCAGCACCCGGTCGAAGGTGCCGGGCCGCCAGGCCGGCCGGGTGCCGTCGGCGGTGATCACGGTGTACGGACCGGGGTTGCCCGCCAGCGCCCGGGCCACCAGCCGGGCCCGGTGCGGCTGCCGCTCGGAGGCGACCAGCGCCGCGCCCCGCTCGGCGGCCAGCGCACCCAGCAGCGCGGCCTTGCCGCCCGGGCCGGCGCAGCCGTCCAGCCAGAGCCGGTCCGGGCCCTCCACCGGCGCGTTGGCGAGCGCGACCGCGACCAGCTGGCTGCCCTCGTCCTGCACCCCGGCCGAACCCTCGCGCACCGCCGCCAGGCCGGACGGGTCGCCGCCCTCGGCCAGCGACAGCGCGTACGGCGACCAGCGGCCCGGCTCGGCCTCCGGCAGCTCGGCACCCAGCTCGGCCACCGAGATCCGCCCGGGCCGGGCCACCAGGGTGACCGCCGGGCGCTCGTTGTCGGCGGCCAGCAGCTGCTCGATCGCGGCGCGGCCGGCCGAACCCGGCTGCCAGCGGCCCAGCGCGTCCCAGAGCGCGGCCACCACCCAGCGCGGGTGCGAGTGCACCACCGCGAGGTGGTCCTCGGCGTCCTCCTCGTACGGCGGGGCGACCTGGGCCAGCCAGGCGTCCAGGTCCTGCGCGCTGATCCGGCGCAGCACCGCGTTGACGAACTTGGCCCGCCCGTCGCCGAGCACCGCCCGGGCCAGCTCCACGGTGGCCGAGACCGCCGCGTGGGTGGGGATCCGGGTGGCCAGCAGCTGGTGCGCGCCGAGCGAGAGCACGTCCAGCACCGGCGGGTCCACCTCGCGCAGCGGCCGGTCGACGCAGGCCGCGATGATCGCGTCGTAGCTGCCCTGCTGGCGCAGCGTGCCGTAGACCAGCTCGGTGGCCAGCGCCGCGTCGCGCCGGTCCATCCCCTTCTGCTCGGCCTCGCGCAGCAGCGAGGGCAGCACCAGGTTGGCGTAGGCGTCGCGCTCGTCCACCGCGCGCAGCGCGCGGAAGGCGACGATCCGGGCCGGGTCCTTCTTGGGCCGGCGGTGCGGACGGGGGGCGCGCTTGGCGGGGGGTGTGCTCATGGGAAACGACCTCGGGAAAAGTGCTGCGGATCAACGCTCAAGGATAGGGGGCGGGGTTCACTGCCCCAGCAGCTCGCCGCTCTCGATCCGCACCCCGCGGGCCCAGTCGGCGGCCCGCATCGGCTTCTTGCCCTGCGGCTGCACCTCGCCCAGCTCGATCGCGTGGCTGCCGGTGCCGACCCGCACGCTGTTCTTGGCCACCGCCAGCTCGCCGGGCGCCAGCTCCTGCTCGCCCGGCAGCAGCGCGACCGTGCCGGAGACCTTGAGCCGCTCGCCGCGGAAGGTGGTCCAGGCCCCCGGCGCCGGGGCGCAGCCGCGCACCAGGCGGTCGATCCGCAGCGCGGGGTGCCGCCAGTCGATCCGGGCGTCCTCGACGCTGATCTTCGGCGCCAGGGTGATCCCGTCGGCGGGCTGCGGCACGGCCCGCAGCGAGCCGTCCTCGATGCCGTCCATGGTGGCGGTGAGCAGTCCGGCGCCGGCCCGGGCCAGCCGGTCCAGCAGCGCGCCGCTGGTGTCGGTGGGCCGCACCTCCTCGGTGATCACGCCGAACACCGGGCCGGAGTCCAGGCCGCGCTCGATCAGGAAGGTGGAGGCACCGGTCACCTCGTCGCCGGCCAGCACCGCGTGCTGGACCGGCGCCGCGCCGCGCCAGGCGGGCAGCAGCGAGAAGTGCAGGTTGACCCAGCCGTGCACCGGGATCTCCAGCGCCGGCTCGCGCAGCAGCGCGCCGTAGGCCACCACCGGGCAGCAGTCCGGGGCCAGCTCGGTCAGCCGGGCCAGGAAGTCGGGGTCGCTCGGCTTCTCCGGCTTGAGCACCTCGATCCCGGCCTCGGCCGCCCGCTGCCCGACCGGGCTGGCGACCAGTTTGCGGCCGCGGCCGGCGGGGGCGTCGGGGCGGGTGACCACCGCGACCACCTCGTGCCGGTCGGAGGCGAGCAGCGCCTCCAGGGCGGGGACAGCGACGTCAGGAGTGCCGGCGAACACCAGGCGCAACGGGAGAGCCTCTCTGGACCAACGGGACGGACAGGACGGACTGGAAGAACGGAGGAACGAAGGAACTAAGGACGGGGCCCTAGCGAACGGGCCCGAAGGTGCTGTGCGGCGAGATCCGCACCTGGGGCGCCGGACCGCCGCCCCAGTCGGACTCGCGGATCGCCCTCATCGCCTCCTTGCGCAGCTCGCGGTCGAGGCGGTCGATGAAGATGATCCCGTCCAGGTGGTCGGTCTCGTGCTGGATGCAGCGGGCCAGCAACTGGGTGCCCTCGATGGTCACCGGGTCCCCGTACTCGTTGAACCCGCGCGCCACCACGCCGTGCGCCCGCTTGGTGTCGAAGCGCAGCCCGGGCAGCGAGAGGCAGCCCTCGGGGCCGTCCTGCTCCTCCTCGCTGAGCGACAGGTCGGGGTTGATCAGGTGCCCGGTCACCCCGTCCACGTGGTAGGTGAACACCCTCAGCGAGATGCCGAGTTGGGGCGCCGCGAGGCCCGCGCCCGGCGCGTCCAGCATGGTCTCGGTGAGGTCCTTGACCAGGGTGCGCAGCTCCTTGTCGAAGGTGGTCACCGGCTGCGCCTTGGCACGCAGCACCGGGTCACCGAATATCCGGATCGGCTGGATCGCCACTCGGCGGGCTCCTCTCTGACGGCACGGCCAGTGCCGCGTCAGTCTAGTTGGTGCGCCGCGCGTGACCCTGGGGCATGGTCCCGCGTTGGTCAAGTGCGATTGACCGACCAAGGAGAGTCACTCCGGAAGGTGGCCCGAGCACGATGGCCGAGCAGATCAACCACGACACCCGGGCACGGGCGAGTCTGCACCTGCTGGTGCGGGACATCGAACGCGTCCGCCGCCAGGTGGACGCCTTGCGCACCCTCACCGCCCAACTGGGCAACGTCTACCGGCCGCGCCGACCCAGCAGCTCGGGCGGCTTCGTGGTGTACGGCCGGGCGCCCGCGCCCACCGTGCGCCTGGCGCAGGAGCTGCGGGAGAGCGTGGAGACCCTGGTGGCCGCGGCGGTGGAGTTCGACCGGGCGCTGGGCTTCTCCTGGGACTCGGTGGGCTCTGCGCTGGGGGTGACCAAGCAGGCGGTGCACCGGCGGTACGGGATGCGCCGCTCGGCCACCGAGCTGCTCGGCACTGCGGCGACGGCGACCGCCGCCGTGCCCT
Organism: Kitasatospora sp. NPDC058965; assembly: GCF_042741245.1. NCBI lineage: Bacteria > Bacillati > Actinomycetota > Actinomycetes > Kitasatosporales > Streptomycetaceae > Kitasatospora > Kitasatospora sp. NPDC058965. Next base: position 2,502 of record NZ_JBHYKG010000269.1, on the reverse strand, counting down.
CGCCCACGGTGCCGCGGGACGACGAGCCCGCCGCCCCCGCGCAGCCCGCGGCCGCACCGCTCGCCGCCGCACCACTCGCCGCCGCACCACTGGCCGCCGGACCGCTGGCCCGCACGGTGCCCGCGGCCCGCCAGGGCGGCCTGGACCGCTCGGGCGTCCCGCTGCGCGGCTGAACCCACCCCCGACACAGGGGACCCGTGGATCGGGAAGTCGGCAGCCCGGCCGGCTTCCCGGGGGTGGGCCGCACCGGCGGGCCGCCGCTCAGCCGATGTCCGTCGGATCGATCCGCACCTTCACCGGCTCCGCCCCCTTCAGCGCCACCCGCGCCACCTGAGCGGCCTTCAGCGCCGCCGCCAGCGCCCCGCCCTGCCCCGGGCGCACCCGCAGCAGCGCCCGCTCCTGCTCCTGCCCGCGCACCGCCGGCAGCGGCACCGGCCCCAGCAGGTCGGCCCCCTCCGGCAGCCGGACCATCCCCAGCAGGTCCGCCACGGCGCTCGGCGTCCCGGTCACCGCAGCCATCCGGGAGACCGGCGGGAACCCCAGCGCGGCCCGCTCCGCCAGCTCCAACTCCGCGTGCCCGGCCGGGTCCCACCGCACCAGCGCCTGCACCGGCCGCGCCGTCGGCTCCGCCACCACGACCACCAGTCCGCCCTCACCCGCCGGGCGGACCAGCGCGGCCGCCGCCAGCCACAGCCGCAGCGCCTCCTCGCCGGACCGCAGGTCGGCCCGGGTCAGCAGCGCCCACCCGTCCAGCAGCAGCGCCGCCGCGTACCCGCCCTCGGCCACCGGCTCCGCCCCGGGCGTGGAGATCACCAGCGCCGGCTCCCCCGGCACGGCCGCCAGCACCGCGTCCCGCCCCGAGGTCCGCACCGGCACCCCCGGGAACGCCTTGCCCAGCTCCTCCGCCGTCCGCCGGGCCCCGATCACCTGCGCCCGCAACCGGAACCCGCCGCACTCCACGCAGTGCCAGTCCTGCTCCGGCACCCCGCACCAGGCGCACCGCAGCTCCCCGGCCGCCACCGACTCCAGCGGCCCGGCGCAGTGCGCGCACCGCGCGGGCGTGCGGCAGCGCTCGCAGGCCAGCCGCGGCGCGTAGCCCCGGCGCGGCACCTGGACCAGCACCGGGCCCGAGCGCAGTGCCTCCCGCGCGGTCTGCCAGGCCACCGAGGGCAGCCGGGCCACCTGCGCGGCGGCGTCCCGGGCCTGGTCGGCGTCCTCCACGGTGCGCATCCGGGGTGCCGCCTGACGCACCGTCGCCCGGTCCGCGGCCAGCGGCCGGGCCCAGCCGGTGCGCAGCAGCTGCGCCGCCTCCACGGTAGTGGCGAGCCCGCCCAGCAGCACCCCGGCCCCCTCCTCGGCGGCCCGCAGCAGCGCCACCTCGCGCACGTGCGGGTGCGGCGCGCGCGGGTCGCTGTGGCTGCTGTCGCCGTCCGACCAGACCACCAGCAGGCCCAGGTCGCGCACCGGCGCGAACACCGTGGCCCGGGTGCCGATCACGGCGCGCACCGAGCCGCGGCTGACGGCCAGCCAGTTCCGGTACCGCTCCTTGGGGCCGAGGTCGGCGGTGAGCACGGTGTGCCGCCGCCCGTCGCCGAGCAGCGCGGTGAGCGCCCCGTCCACCCGGGCCACCGCGCGCCCGTCCGGCAGCACCACCAGCGCGCCGCGCCCGCCGGCCAGCGCGGCGGCCACCGCGCGGGCGATCTCGGTCGGCCAGTCGGGGCCGGGCAGCGCCGTCCAGACCGCGCGCGGCGCGTGGCCGGCGGTGAGCGCCGCCAGGTACTCCGGTCCCTGCGGGTAGCGCTGCCAGCTGCCGGCGGTCGGCGCCGGCGGGGGCGGCAGGGGGTCCGGCGAGGGCTCGGCCTCGGCCTTGGCGTGCCGCGGCGGCACGGCCAGCTGCAGCACGTCGGCCAGGGTGCCGGCGTACCGGTCCGCGATCGTGCGGCTGAGCCGCAGCAGCGCCGGGGAGAGCACCGGCTCCGGGGAGAGCACCTGGGCCAGCGGCGCCAGCACCCCCGGGTAGTCGCTGGTGGCCAGCCGCTCGACCACGAAGCCGTCGTGCAGCTCGCCGCCCTCGCGCCGCCCGGCCGCGGTCATCCGGGCACCGAACCGCACCCGTACCCGCACCCCGGGCTGCGCGGTCTCGGCCAGCTGCACCGGGACGGCGTAGTCGTAGTACCGGTCCAGGTGGAGCAGTCCCTTGTCGACCACCACCCGGGCCACCGGCAGCTCCTCGGCCAGGTGCGCGCCCCGCCAGGTGCGCGGCTTGGCCCGCCGCACCGTCTCCCGGATCAGCGCCAGCTGCTCCGGCGGCCCGCCGCTCTCGGGGGTGTTCTCGCTGCTCATATCGGTCCAGTGGTACCACGGCGCTCGGACGGAACACGGCGGTGGGGCCCCCCCCCCCCCCGGGGGGCCGCCCCCCCCCCCCGCCCGGGCGCCGGCGGCCCCGCCCCCCCGCACCCCCCCCCCCCGGGGCGGGCGCGCCCCCCAGACAGAAGCGCGCGA
>NZ_JBHYKG010000268.1:0-11991 GCF_042741245.1 Kitasatospora sp. NPDC058965 | reverse complement strand
GGCCACGAGACGGCGCTTGCGGCCGCGCTCGGCGCGGCCGCCGACGCGGTCGCGTTGACCGACCGGCCGACCGCGGCCGCGGCGCTCCGCCTGCTGCGCGCCGAGGACGGCGGCCGCGCCGCGGTGCTGATCGCCGGTGCGCCCGACCCGGAGCCCGGCCCCGCCGCGCCCGCGCTGCCGGACGGTGCGCGCTGGGCCGCCGAACTGGTCGAGGCCCCGGACGGGCTGCGCCCCGCGGTGCGCCGACTGCTCGCCGCCACCGTGGTGGTCGCCGACCTGGACCGGGCCCAGGACCTGCTCGCCGCCCACCCCGGACTCACCGCGGTCACCGCCGAGGGCGACCTGCTCGGTGCGGCGCTCGCCCAGGGCGGCGCCGCGGGGGCGCCCAGCCTGCTGGAGACCCGGGCCGCCGTCGACGCCGCCGCCCGTGAGCTGGCCGAACTGACCGGCCGCGCCGCCGAGCTGGCCGAGCTGCTGGAAGGGGCGAAGCAGGACCGCCGTGCCCTGGCCGACGAGGTCGAGCGGTTGGCCGGTGAGCGGCGCCGGGCCGAGAAGCAGCGCGCCGAGGTGGCCGGTTCGCTCGGTCGCCTCGGCGGCCAGGCCCGGGCCGCGGCCGGCGAGGCCGAGCGGGCCGAGGCCGCCGTGCGGCGGGCGGAGGAGGGCCGGCTGTCGGCCGCCGCGGCGGCCGAGGAGCTCGCGGCGCGGGCGGCCGCGGCCGAGGAGTCGGCCGAGGAGGGCGAGGAGCCGGATCCGGCCGAGCGCGACCGGCTGGCGGAGGCCGGCACCCGGTCCCGGCAGGCCGAGCTGGAGGCCCGGCTCGCGGTGCGCACCCACGAGGAGCGGGTCCGTTCGCTGGCCGGCCGGGCCGACAGCCTGGACCGGGCCGCCCGGGCCGAGCGCGAGGCGCGGGCCCGGGCCGCCGAGCGCCGCCGCCGGGCCGCGCACGAGGCGGCGGTGGCCCGGGCGGTGGCGGCCGGCGCCGGACAGCTGCTGGTCTGCCTGGAGGTCTCGCTCGGCCGGGCCGAGGCCGAGCGCAGCACGGTCGAACAGGCCCGGGCGGCCCGGGAGGCCGAGCTGCGCACCGCCCGCGAGCAGGGCCGCGAACTCAAGGACGAGCTGGACAAGCTGGTCGACGCCGGCCACCGGGACGAGGTGCTGCGGGCCGAGAAGCGCCTGCGGATCGAGCAGTTGGAGACCCGGGCGCTGGAGGAGTTCGGCATCGAGGGGGAGGAGCTGCTGGCCGGCTACGGGCCGGACCGGCCGGTGCCGCCGCCCGTCCCGGAGGAGGGCCAGGAGCCCGGCGAGCCGCGCCCGTACGTCCGCGCCGAGCAGGAGAAGCGGCTGCGCGCGGCCGAGAAGGCCTACCTGCAGCTGGGCAAGGTCAACCCGCTGGCGCTGGAGGAGTTCGCCGCGCTGGAGGAGCGCCACCAGTTCCTCGGCGAGCAACTGGAGGACCTCAAGCGCAGCCGGCGCGACCTGCTGGACATCGTGCGGGACGTGGACCAGCGGGTCGAGCAGCTGTTCACCGCGGCCTTCCACGACACCGCGGCCCAGTTCGAGGGCGTCTTCGCCCGGCTCTTCCCCGGCGGCGAGGGCCGGCTGGTGCTCACCGACCCGGAGGACATGCTGGCCACCGGGGTGGAGGTGGAGGCCCGGCCGCCCGGCAAGAAGGTCAAGCGGCTCTCGCTGCTCTCCGGCGGCGAGCGCTCGCTGACCGCGGTGGCGATGCTGGTCTCCATCTTCAAGGCCCGTCCGAGCCCGTTCTACGTGATGGACGAGGTGGAGGCGGCGCTGGACGAGACCAACCTGCGCCGGCTGATCGCGATCATGGAGGAGCTGCGGGACAGCTCGCAGCTGATCGTGATCACCCACCAGAAGCTCACCATGGAGTGCGCCGACGCGCTGTACGGCGTGACCATGAAGGGCGACGGCATCTCCCAGGTGATCAGCCAGCGGTTGCGGGCGGGCTGATCGGCCCGGCGGGGCCGGGCCTCGCCCGTGCCGGAGCGCCGATCGCGGATACTGGCTCGTGTTGTGACTCCTCCCCCTCGGTCCGCGAGGGGGCTTCTCACCCGGTCGTGATGACCTCATGACGGCCGAGCCCTGACCGGCGCCAGCGGTGCACGGCAGAGCGTAGCAGCGGCGTGGCGGAACGTCACCGGCGCGGGGATCACCAGTCAGTCCGGAGCGAAGGAGCCTGTTTGTGGAATACGTGATCCTTGCCGTGGTCATCGCGGTGGTCGCCGTCGGCGCGGTCGCCGGTCTCGTCGTCAGCGGCAGGCGGCGCAAGGCACTGCCCCCGAAGCCGCCCGCTCCGACCACCCAGGTCCCGGCGCCCCCCCGCGAGCCGCAGGTCGGTGACGAGGCCGCGCCGCCGCGCGAGGCTCCGGTGCAGACCGTGGAGGAGGTCCCGCTCCCGGCCGGGCCCGAGGCGGTGGAGGCCCCCGCGGCCCCGGAGGCCCCCGCGGCGCCGGAGATCGAGACGCCGGAGCCCACGGCCGGCCGGCTGGTCCGGCTGCGCTCGCGGCTGTCGCGCTCGCAGAGCGCGATCGGCAAGGGCCTGCTCACCCTGCTCTCCCGGGACCACCTGGACGAGGACACCTGGGAGGAGGTCGAGGAGACCCTGCTCACCGCCGACATCGGCGTGGCGCCCACCCAGGAGCTGGTCGAGCGGCTGCGCACCCGGGTCAAGGTGCTGGGCACCCGCACCCCGAACGAGCTGCGCACCCTGCTGGCCGAGGAACTGGTCGCGCTGATCGGCGCGGACACCGACCGCACGCTGCACACCGCCAAGCACGAGGACGGGCGCCCGGCCGTGGTGCTGGTGGTCGGCGTGAACGGCGTGGGCAAGACCACCACGTCCGGCAAGCTCGGCCGGGTGCTGGTGGCGGACGGGCGCACGGTGGTGCTCGGTGCGGCCGACACCTTCCGCGCCGCCGCCGCGGACCAGCTGCAGACCTGGGGCGAGCGGGTCGGCGCCCGCACGGTGCGCGGCCCGGAGGGCGGCGACCCGGCCTCGGTGGCGTTCGACGCGGTCAAGGAGGGCATCGCCGAGGGCGCGGACACCGTGCTGATCGACACCGCCGGCCGGCTGCACACCAAGACCGGTCTGATGGACGAGCTCGGCAAGGTCAAGCGGGTGGTGGAGAAGCACGGTCCGGTGGACGAGGTGCTGCTGGTGCTGGACGCCACCACCGGTCAGAACGGGCTGGTCCAGGCGCGGGTCTTCGCCGAGGTGGTCGACATCACCGGCATCGTGCTGACCAAGCTGGACGGCACCGCCAAGGGCGGCATCGTGGTCCAGGTGCAGCGCCAGCTGGGCGTGCCGGTCAAGCTGATCGGGCTGGGCGAGGGCGCCGACGACCTGGCGCCGTTCGACCCGGCCGCCTTCGTGGACGCGCTGATCGGCGACTGACCCGTCGTCAGCCCCCCCGGGCCGTTCCCCCAGCGCGGGGAGCGGCCCGGCGGCGTCTCAGGACGCGAGCCAGGCCGGCTCGGCGGCCACCGCGCGCTCCCGGCCGCGGTGGCACGCGTAGGCCAGGGTGCCGAGCAGCAGCCGGGCCTGCGGCGGGCGGGCCGCGCCCTCCCGGCACGGGCGGCGCAGCCAGCGCACCGGGCCGAGCCCGGGCAGCACGGTGGGCGGGGCGGCCAGGTAGCTGCCCGCGCCGTGGCAGGTCAGGTCGAGCGCGGCGTCGTCCCAGCCCATCCGGTAGAGCAGGTCGGGCAGCTTCTCGGCGGTGCCCAGGGCGACGAAGAAGAGCAGCCGGCCGTTCGGCGCGGCCAGCACCGGACCGACCTGGGTGCCCATCCGCTCCAGCCGGACCAGGGCGCGCAGGCCGGCCGGCTCGGGCACGTCCAGCACGTCGAAGCTGCGGCCGGCGGGCAGCAGCACGCTGCCGCCCGGCTCGCCGTCCCAGAGCGCGCGCACCTCCTGCGGGGCGGCGCCGGGCGCCAGCTCGCGGGCCCGGGCGCCGGGCAGCGGGTGCAGTCCGGGTGCCGCGCAGCGCGTCCGGCCGCACGGGCAGGCGCCCGCGGGCGCCCGGCCCGGGGCGTCGCCGAGGGCGACCGCCCAGCCCCAGCGCCCGGCGTACTCGGCTGCGGCCAGGCACGCGGTGGCGCGGGTGCGGCGGCGCGAGCCGAACCTCAGATCGCCGAACAGGTTGTCCATGCCACCCCCAACAGGTTTTGGTTGCCGGCGGTTACGGGATTGTGACGTTGTGTCAAATTCTGGCCGGTAGCGCGGATTTCACGGCGGCGGCGCGCGGCGGGCGGCGCGCACCAGCTCGATCCGGTGGATTCCAGTGAAGCGCTGCGAAGACACGGACGGCTTCACTCGTGGGGGTGGCGAATGGTGGCGTTTCCCGGCGAACCATCCCCCGGACGGCTCACGGCACGTTACGTTCGGCTCACACACCGGGACTTGTCGGTGTGCGGGCGGGTAGCGGCGGGACCCCGGACGGGGTCGGGCGGGACAGGTGACCCTGGATGGCAGAGAAGCAGCCCAACGAGAAGCTGACGGCGTGGTTCACCCGCAGCGGCTGGTCCAAGGGCGAGTTCGCCCGCCAGGTGAACCGCCAGGCCCGGCAGATGGGCGCCCACCACGTCAGCACCGACACCTCGCGGGTGCGCCGCTGGCTGGACGGCGAGCAACCGCGGGAGCCGATCCCGAAGATCATGTCGGACCTGTTCTCCGAGCGGTTCGGCTCGGTGGTCTCCGAGGAGGACCTCGGGCTGCGGGTCGCGGTCCCGGTCTCCACGGTCGCGGCCAACGGGGTGGACCTGCCCTGGAGCGGCCCGCAGACGGTCCAGCTGATCAGCGAGTACTCGCGCAGCGACCTGATGCTGAACCGGCGCGGCTTCCTCGGCACCTCGCTGGCGCTGACCGCCGGCGCCGCGCTGATCGAGCCGATGCAGCGCTGGCTCACCCCCGGCCCGAGCGGCGCGCCGACCGGCATCCTCACCACGGCCAACGGCGGCGAGCCCTACACCGGCCGGCTCTCCGAGCCCGAGCTGCAGCTGCTGGAGCAGACCACGGTGATGTTCCGCCAGTGGGACGCGCAGAACGGCGGCGGCCTGCGCCGCAAGGCGGTGGTCGGCCAGCTCCACGAGGTCACCGACCTGCTCCAGGAGACCTACGCCCCCCAGGTCACCCAGCGGCTGTTCCGGCTCACCGCCGAGCTGGCCCACCTGGCCGGCTGGATGTCCTACGACGTCGGGATGCACCCCAGCGCGCAGAAGTACTACGTGCTGGCGCTGCACGCGGCCAAGGAGGCCGGCGACCGCCCGTTCGGTGCGCTGATCCTGACCGACATGGCCCGCCAGATGATCCACCTCAACCGCGGCGACGACGCGCTGGAGCTGATCCACCTGGCCCAGTACGGCAGCCGGGACACCGCGCCCCCGCGGCAGCAGGCACTGCTCTACGCGATGGAGGCGCGCGCCTACTCCAACACCGGCGAGGTCAACCGGTGCGCCCGGGCGGTGCGGCTGGCCGAGGACACCTTCAGCGACGCCGGCCCCGTCGAGCAGGACCCGGACTGGCTGCGCTTCTTCACCAAGGCCGAGCTGTACGCGGAGAACGCCCACTCGTTCCGCGACCTGGCGTACCACTCCAGCCGCAGCCCGCGGTACGCCTCGCTGGCCGCGCCGCACATGGAGACCGCGGTGGACCTGTTCCGCCAGGACATGGAGAACCACACCCGCTCCTACGCCTTCAACCTGGTCGGGATGGCCAGCGTGCACCTGCTGCAGGGCGAGCCGGAGCAGGCGGCGGTGATCGCGGAGGAGGCGGTGGAGATCGCCGGGAAGGTGCGCTCGGAGCGGCTGAACACCCGGGTGCGCAAGACCACCCAGGCGGCCAACCGGGACTACCGATCGGTTCCGGCCGTCAACCGGCTGGCGGATCTGGTGGTCGAGCAGATCCCGGAGTACGAGGCGGTCTGACCGGCGCCGCCGTGTGGACCCGGGGTGATCGTCCGGACACCCCGGGTGCGGTGCGGGGGCACGGTACCCCACCACCTGTCATGGCACGGCCGGAGTTCACGTACCCGTAACTGGGACGTCAGCCGTGTCACGGTGGTGAAACACCGAGCCGCACTGGCCGAAACCCGCCTTCGGCACTCTCCTCTTCATCGCCGACACCCCGGGTGGCACGGGACAGGATCCCGAGGGTGGAGCGGCTTTCACCACGAGGAGACGCCGATGCCGGACGGCTTCAGCGCAGGCGATACCGCCTTTGTGCTCATCAGTGCGGCCCTGGTCATGTTGATGACCCCGGGCCTGGCCTTCTTCTACGGAGGCATGGTCAGGGTCAAGAGCACGCTCAACATGCTGGTCATGAGCTTCATCTCGCTCGCGATCGTCAGCGTGCTCTGGGTGCTCTACGGATACACCCTCAGCTTCGGCACCGACGCCTTCCACGGCCTGATCGGCAACCTCGACCACCTCGGGATGCGCGGGATCGGCCTGAACGACCTGAGCGGCTCGATCCCGGTCACCGCGTTCGCCGCCTTCCAGCTGATGTTCGCGGTGATCACCCCGGCGCTGATCAGCGGCGCCATCGCGGACCGGGCCAAGTTCACCGCCTGGTCGCTGTTCATCGCGCTCTGGGTGACCATCGTCTACTTCCCGGTCGCTCACTGGGTGTTCTTCTTCGACAACGGGCACGGCGGCTGGCTCGGCGACCGGCAGGGCGTGATCGACTTCGCCGGCGGCACCGCGGTGCACATCAACGCCGGTGTCGCGGGGCTGGCGCTCTGCCTGGTGCTGGGCAAGCGGGTCGGCTTCAAGAAGGACCCGATGCGCCCGCACAGCCTGCCGCTGGTGATGCTCGGCTCCGGTCTGCTCTGGTTCGGCTGGTTCGGCTTCAACGCCGGCTCGGCGCTGGCCGCCAACGGCGTGGCGGGCATGGCCTTCATGAACACCCAGGTCGCCACCGCCGCCGCGATGCTCGGCTGGCTGGCCTACGAGAAGATCCGGCACGGTGCCTTCACCTCGCTGGGCGCCGCCTCCGGCGCGGTGGCCGGTCTGGTCGCCATCACCCCGGCCTGCGGCTCGGTCTCGATGCTGGGCGCGGTGGCCATCGGCCTGATCGCGGGTGCCGTCTGCGCCGCGGCGATCTCGCTCAAGTACAAGCTCGGCTTCGACGACTCGCTCGACGTGGTGGGCGTGCACGCGGTCGGCGGTGCGGTCGGCTCGCTGCTGATCGGCTTCTTCGCCACCGGCCACGTCGGCCAGACCGCGCAGGGCCTGTTCTACGGCGGCGGCTGGGGCCAGCTGGGCAAGCAGGCACTGGGTGTCGCGGTCGTCGCGGTCTACTCCTTCGTGATCTCCTGGCTGCTGGGCCAGGCGATCCAGAAGACCATCGGCTTCCGGGTCGCCGAGGACGTCGAGGTGGCCGGCATCGACCAGGCCGAGCACGCCGAGTCGGCCTACGACTTCAGCGCCGTCGGGGCCAGCCTGTCCCGGGCCCTGAGCACCCCCACCCTGGTTACCGCGGCGGCCGACACGGCCCACAAGACCGAGGTTGACGCCTGATGAAGCTGATCACCGCCGTCGTCAAGCCCCACCAGTTGGACGCCGTCAAGGAGGCCCTGCAGTCCTTCGGGGTGCACGGCCTGACCGTGACCGAGGCCAGCGGCTACGGCCGCCAGCGCGGCCACACCGAGGTCTACCGCGGTGCCGAGTACACCGTCGACCTGGTGCCGAAGATCCGGATAGAGGTCGTGGTCGCCGACGACGACGCCGACGACGTGATCGACGTCCTGGTCAAGGCGGCCCGAACCGGCAAGATCGGGGACGGCAAGGTCTGGAGCGTCCCGGTGGACACGGTGGTCCGGGTGCGGACCGGCGAGCGCGGACCCGACGCGCTCTAGCGAAACCCTCCTCAGTCAAGTCCCGCCGAGCGGACCCGCGAGCAGTCGCGGGTCCGCTGACGGCGTTTCACCAGCCGGGAGCCCCAGTGACCACGATCGACCCGACGGAGCCCGCCGCCCACCAGTCGGCCCGCGCCGCACTGCTCGCCGACCCGGAGCTGACCGGCCGCCGCCGCCGCGCCCGGCTGGCCGCCCTGACCGACCGCTGGCTGGCCGCGCTGCTGGCCGGGGCGGGGGCGCCCGACTCGGTGGCCCTGGTGGCGGTGGGCGGGTACGGGCGCGGCGAACTGTCCCCGCGCAGCGACCTGGACCTGCTGCTGCTGCACGGGGGCGGTGCGGTGGCCGCGCTGGCCGACCGGATCTGGTACCCGGTCTGGGACAGCGGGGTGGCGCTGGACCACTCGGTGCGCACGCTCGCCGAGGCCCGCGCGGTGGCCGCCGAGGACCTCAAGGCGCAGCTGGGCCTGCTGGACGCCCGGCACGTGGCGGGCAACGCGGAGCTGACCGCGCAGCTGCGCTCGGCGGTGCTGGCCGACTGGCGGGCCGGCGCCGCCGAGCGGCTGCCGCAGCTGGGCGAGCTGGGCCGCGAGCGGGCCGAGCGCCACGGCGAGCTGGCCTTCCTGCTGGAGCCCGACCTCAAGGAGGCCCGCGGCGGGCTGCGCGACGTGGTGGCGCTGGACGCGATCGCAGCCTCCTGGCTGGCGGACGCGCCCCGGGACGGCCTGGCCGAGGCGCGCGAGCTGCTCGGCGACGTGCGCGACGAGCTGCACCTGGCCACCGGGCGGGCCACCGAGCGGCTCAGCCTGCAGGACCAGGACCAGGTGGCCCGGCAGCTCGGGGTGCTGGACGCGGACACCCTGCTGCGCCAGGTGTACCGGGCCGGGCGCACCGTGGCCTACGCGGGTGACGTGACCTGGCGGGCGGTGGACCGGCTGCTGGCGGCCCGGCAGTCGCGCGGGCGGCGCAGCTTCGGCTTCCCGTTCACCGGGCTCGGGCGCGGCTCCGGCGCGGTGGCCCGCGGGACCGTGGAGCGCCGGCCGCTGGCCGAGGGCGTGGTGGAGCAGGACGGCGAGGCGGTGCTGGCCCAGGCGGCCAGACCGGCCGCCGACCCGGTGCTCTGGCTGCGGGCCGCAGCGGCCGCCGCCCAGGCCGGCCTGACGGTGGGTCACGCGACGGTGCGCCGACTGGCCGCCGAGAGCCGGCCGATGCCGGTGCCCTGGCCGGACGAGGCGCGCGAGCAGCTGGTCACCCTGTTGGGCGCGGGCGAGGCGTGCGTGCCGGTCTGGGAGGCGCTGGAGGCGGAGGGGCTGATCACCCGGCTGCTGCCGGACTGGGAGCGGGTGCGCTGGCGCCCGCAGCGCAACGCGGTGCACGTCTGGACGGTGGACCGGCACCTGGTGGAGACCGCGGTGCGGGCGGCGGCGATGACCCGCCGGGTGGCCCGGCCCGACCTGTTGCTGGTGGTGGCGCTGCTGCACGACATAGGGAAGGGCTGGCCGGGCGACCACTCGGAGGCGGGCGAGGTGATCGTGCGGGACGTGGCGGCCCGGATGGGCTTCGACCAGGACGACACCGAGAGCCTGGCGCTGCTGGTGCGCCACCACCTGACCCTGGTGGACACCGCCACCCGGCGCGACCCCGACGACCCGGCCACCGTGGACCTGATCGCCAAGACGGTGGGCACCGTCCAGCACCTGGAGCTGCTGCACGCGCTGACCGAGGCGGACGCCACCGCCACCGGGCCGGCCGCCTGGAGCGCCTGGCGGGCCTCGCTGGTCGCGGGCCTGGTGGAGCGGGTGGCGGCGGTGCTGGCGGGGGAGGGGCCGCCCGGTCCGGCCGGGGCGCCGACGACGGCCTCGGTGGAGGAGGAGCGGCTGGCGGTGGAGGCGGCCCGGACCGGGGAGCCGGCGCTGCTGCTGCGCGCCGAGGTGGCGCACTCCTCCGCGGCCGGCGAGGCGATGGGCGTCGAGCTGGCGCTGGCGCTGCCGGACCGGCCCGGGCTGCTCGGCACGGTGGCGGGGGTGCTGGCGCTGAACCGGCTGACCGTCCGCGCGCTGACCCTGCGCGAGCTGGACCCGATCGGGGCCGGGCCGGTGCTGCTCTTCTCCTGGCGGGTGGCGGCCGAGTTCGGCGAGCTGCCGGAGGCGGCCCGGCTGCGGGCCGACCTGCGCCGGGCGCTGGACGGCTCGCTGGACCCGGGGCGCCGGCTGGCCGAGCGGGACGCGGCGGCGCCGCGCCGGCGCGGCATCACCCCGCCCCCGCCGCTGGTCACGGTGGCCCCCGGCGGCGCCTCGGCCAGCGCGACCGTGCTGGAGGTGCGCGCGCACGACATGCCCGGGCTGCTGCACCGGATCGGGCGGGCGCTGGACGGGGCCGGGGTCCGGGTGCGCACCGCCCTCGTCTCCACCCTGGGAGCCGATGCGGTGGACGCCTTCTACCTCACCGATCCGGCCGGCCGGCCGCTCGAACCGCAGGCCGCCCGCCGGGTCGCCGAACAGGTGCAGGAGGCGTTGCGCTGACCGGGTGGGGGCCGTCCGGCGGCCGTCCGGATACCCTGGTGGGCGACGACCGTACTCATACCGATGCCGCAAGGGACCCGCGACCGACGTGTTCGACACTCTTTCCGACCGCCTCGCAGCGACGTTCAAGAACCTGAGGGGCAAGGGCCGCCTCAGCGAGGCGGACATCGACGCCACCGCCCGGGAGATCCGGATCGCGCTGCTGGAGGCGGATGTCGCGCTGCCGGTGGTGCGGGCCTTCATCAAGCAGGTCAAGGAACGCGCGCTGGGCGTGCAGTTGTCCGGCGGCCTCAACCCCGCCCAGCAGATCATCAAGATCGTCAACGAGGAGCTCATCAACATCCTCGGCGGCGAGACCCGCCGGATGCGGTACGCCAAGACCGGGCCGACGGTGATCATGCTGGCCGGTCTGCAGGGTGCGGGCAAGACCACCCTGGCCGGCAAGCTGGGCCACTGGCTCAAGCAGCAGAAGCACACCCCGCTGCTGGTCGCCTGCGACCTGCAGCGCCCCAACGCGGTCAACCAGCTCGGCATCGTGGCCGAGCGGGCCGGCGTCGCGTTCTACGGCCCGCAGCCGGGCAACGGCGTGGGCGACCCGGTCCAGGTGGCCCGGGACTCGATCGAGTACGCCAAGCAGAAGCAGTACGACGTCGTCATCGTCGACACCGCCGGCCGCCTGGGCATCGACGCCGAGCTGATGCAGCAGGCCGCCGACATCCGCGCCGCGGTCAACCCGGACGAAGTGCTCTTCGTGGTCGACGCGATGGTCGGCCAGGACGCGGTGACCACCGCGCAGGCCTTCCTCGAGGGTGTCGATTTCACCGGCGTGGTGCTGTCCAAGCTGGACGGCGACGCCCGCGGCGGTGCCGCGCTGTCGGTCGCGCACATCACCGGCCGGCAGATCATGTTCGCCTCCAACGGCGAGAAGGTCGACGACTTCGACGCCTTCCACCCGGACCGGATGGCCTCGCGCATCCTGGGCATGGGCGACGTGCTCTCGCTGATCGAGAAGGCCGAGCAGACCTTCTCGCAGGCCGAGGCCGAGAAGATGGCCGCCAAGCTGCAGGGCGGCGGCAAGGACTTCACCCTCGACGACTTCCTGTCGCAGCTGGAGCAGGTCCAGAAGATGGGCTCGATCTCCAAGCTGCTCGGCATGCTGCCGGGCATGGGCCAGATCCGGGACCAGATCAACAACATCGACGACAAGGACGTCAACCGGGTCGGCGCCATCATCAAGTCGATGACCCCGGCCGAGCGGACCGACCCGAAGATCATCAACGGGTCGCGCCGGCTGCGCATCGCCAAGGGCTCCGGTGTCGGCGTCGGCGAGGTCAACAACCTGGTCGAGCGGTTCTTCGAGGCCCGCAAGATGATGACCGCGATGGCCTCCGGCAAGGGCATCCCCGGGATGCCGGGCATCCCGGGCATGGGCGGCGGCAAGAAGAGCGCCAAGAAGGCGCCGGCCGCCAAGGGCCGCAAGAAGTCCGGCAACCCGCTCAAGCGGGCCCAGGAGGAGCAGGCCGCGGCCGCCCGCCGGGCCGCCGGCCCGCAGCAGCCGGTCGACGGCGGCGCCTTCGGCCTCGGCCCGGGCCAGGGGC
>NZ_JBHYKG010000267.1:2441-12110 GCF_042741245.1 Kitasatospora sp. NPDC058965 | reverse complement strand
CCCGAGCAGCGGACCGGCCAGCTCGGCGTCCGGGGTCGGCAGCTGCAGCGGGAGCTGCACCCGCAGCGCCCAGCGCGCCGAGGCCGCCGCCGGGGCCGTCGCCCGGGCCCCGGTGGCCAGCTCCACCGTCACCCGACCGTCCGTCAGGACCTCCAGGGCGAGCGGGACCTCACCCTTCGGCGTGTGCACGGCGCCGGCCCAGGCGCCGGCCGGCAGCGCGAGCGGCTCGGCCGGCTCGGCGAAGTTCGCCAGGTAGTCGGCCGGCCGACTGCCGGGGACGAGCTCGGTCATCAGCCGGTCCAGCACCGCGTCCCGGGCCGTCTTGGCGGTGCTGTTGCAGAGCACCGCGAGGGAGACCCCGCGCTCGGGCACGGTGAGCATCATCGCCGCGGTGCCGCCCCCGCCGCCGCCGTGCCCGAGCACCCGCGGGCCCGGGCCGGTGGAGACCTGCCAGCCCAGGCCGTAGCCCATCGCCGCGTCGATCGGCAGCGGGTCGAGCATGGCCGCGGCGGTCTCCGGGCGCAGCAGCGAGCGGTAGCCCTCGGCGAAGCGGAGCACGTCGGTGGCGGTGGCCCAGGCGTCCGAGGCGCCGGGGTGGGGGGTGCTGCAGCGCGGGTAGGCCCGGCCGTCCACGGTGTACCGCTCGGCGGTCGGCGCGTGCCCGGCGTAGTCCGCGCCGACGTGCGTGTCCACCATGCCGAGCGGCTCGAACACCTCGCTGCGCAGGTACCCGGCGAGCGGACGGCCGGTGGCCTGCTCCAGCAGCCGCCCGAGCAGGTAGTAGCCGAGGTTGGCGTACTCCCACCCGGTGCCGGGCGGGCGCAGCGGCACCAGGTAGTCCGCCGGGTCGACCGGCGAGTCGCCGGGACCGTAGTGGAAGGCGTAGAAGGCGCCGAAGCCGCCGCGGTGGCCGAGCAGCTGACGGACCGTCGGGGCCGGGTCGCCGTACCGGCCGGGCACCGGTGCGTCCAGGTCGAGCAGCCCGCGGTCGGCGGCCAGGCAGACGGCCGTGGCGGTGAAGGTCTTGGTGACCGACCCGAGCTTGTAGACGGTCTCCGGAGTGGCCGCCCGCCGGTGCGCGGTGTCGGCCAGGCCGAACGCCGCGCGGCGCACCGGTCCGCCGCCCTCGACCAGCGCGACGGAGACTGACGGACAGTCATGCGCCGCCAGCGCCTCGGTGCAGAAATCCGCCAGTGAGCCCGGCACGTGCCCTCCCCGGTCGTGTTCGACGTCCCGGGGCGGACTCTACTGGTGGGCGGACGAACCGTTCGCGGGCACCCCCGGCGGAACTACGCTGGAACCGGAAGGTGAGGACCATGACCATCCCGTTCCCGTCCGATCCCGACGCGTCGCCGACCCGGCCGCTGCCGCCCGAGCCGCTGCCGCCCGAGCCCGGA
The DNA here is from genome assembly GCF_042741245.1 of Kitasatospora sp. NPDC058965. Classification (NCBI taxonomy): domain Bacteria; kingdom Bacillati; phylum Actinomycetota; class Actinomycetes; order Kitasatosporales; family Streptomycetaceae; genus Kitasatospora; species Kitasatospora sp. NPDC058965. Next base: position 10,713 of record NZ_JBHYKG010000267.1, on the reverse strand, counting down.
CCGGTGCCCCCGCGCCCGCCGGTGCCGCCGCCCGATCCCGAGGGCCCGGAGCCGGACTCGCCCGAGCCGCCGTTCCCGCCGGGCCTGGCCTGACGGGGCCGCGCGGCCCCGACCGCCCCGGCCCGACACCGGTGCCGGGCCGCCCACGGCGCTCGTGGGCGGCCCGGTTACCATCGGTCGGTGTCCCGACTGGAGCCGGTCCTGCGCCCGCTGCGGTCGCTGCCCGCCCCCGTCCGGTGGTCGGCCGCGCCCGTGGTGCTGCTGGCCTGCACCGGTGCGGTGCTGCTGAGCGGCGGGACCTACCGGCCGCCGACCACCGCGCCGCACCCCGACGCCAAGGCCGCCGCGCTCTGCGCCCCCTTCATGAAGGCGCTGCCGGACACCCTGCTCGGCGCCCCGCGCACCGACCCGTCCGAGGACGTCGCCGTCTACGCCACGAAGCCGCGCACGGTGCTGCGCTGCGGGGTGCCGCGGCCCGCGTCGCTGGACCGGCACCAGCAGGACCTCGGGCCGAACATCAACGGCGTGCAGTGGTACGCGGAGGACGACGGCCACGGCGGCCACCGGTTCACGCTGACCCAGCGCCCGAACGTCTACGTCGAGGTGGCGGCGCCGGCCGGGGCGACCCGCTACCCGGCGGACGCGCTGGCGGTGGTCTCGCCGACGGTGCTGGCCACCCTCCCCGACCTCAGCGGGGACCTGAACGCCCCGCCGGACCAGTAGCGACCGGTCGGCTCAGCTCAGCGGCCCGGTGACCGGCAGGACCACCTGGCACGGGATCGGGCGCGGGTGGGCGGGGTCGAGCGCGTTGAGCACGTCGGTCAGCGCGATCGGGTCGTAGGCCAGCTCCAGGTGGTCGGCCTGGTCCAGCACGCACTGGTCCTGCACGGTGAGGTTGGTGACGTTGGGCGCGGCCGGCAGGAAGGCGTTGGTGTACGGGGTCACCACCTCGTCGTCGCGGGTCGCGATCACCGTGTACCGCACGCCGGCCCAGGTCTCGCCGCCGGCGTTCAGCGCGGTGATGAACGGGCCGCCGACCTCCTGCTCCACGCAGGCCTGGCAGCCCGCGGCGGCCAGGAAGCTGTTGGCCGGCTCCAGCAGGGAGAGCCGGCGGCCGAACTCGGTCAGGCCGTCCAGCGTGGTGCCGTTGTTGCTCGGACCCAGGCCGATCAGCTGGTCCACCTCGGCGGCGCCGCCCAGGTACTTCAGGTAGTAGCGCGGCATCATGCCGCCCTGCGAGTGGCCGACCAGGTCGACCTTGGCGGCCCCGGTGGCGGCCCGCACCTGGTGCACGAAGGCGGCCAGCTTCGCCGCCCCGTCCTCGATCGGACCGGTCCCCTGGACCCAGCCGCCCGGCGCGCCGCCGTAGTCGAACGAGTAGACGCAGTACCCGTTGTCCGCCAGCAGCGGGGCGGCGCCGCGCCAGTTGTCGTTCCGGTTCTCGAACGTCCCGTGCACCAGGACCACCGGCTCGGGGTGCGCGGCGCCGGGCCGGCAGCTCGGGTCGTCGGCGCCGGGCGCGCCCTGGTCGGGGGTGGTGAACCCGGCCAGGAAGCCGCGGGCGAAGTGGTCCTCCACCGGCAGTCCGGCCGCCGCGGCGGGCTGCACCACGCCCGCCAGCAGTCCGGCGACGGCGGCCGCGGTGGCCGCGAGCAGTCCGGCGGACCTGGTTCGCACGCTGAGTCTCATGTCCCGTACCGTCCCTTGTCCTCGAATTCCGATACCGGTCGTAGCGCAATTGGGTGGTATTTCCGGCGACCGGTGGACGGCGATGCTAGGAGCGGCTCCGGAAGACGGTCAACGCACGACCGATCGTGGACCGAGAACCCGTCAACCGCATGCCAGGAATGCCGCCGCGAGCCCGGCGATTCCTGTCACCGGGGCGAGCGGAAGACCCATTCCGCGGCCATTGCGCAGGCCTGGGACACGTGTCTCAGTGCACTGCGGCGCAGGTGTTGACGCGGCAGTAACATCCGCTCATACTCACGTTCGGGCCACCGATACCGCTGTCCCGGCTGCGACTCGCATGGGGGGAAAGCGCATGGCGGCCGCACCCTGGAACGCGCTGCCGCGCAATCTCGCGGGCGAGCTGCGGGGCGAGAACCGCGCCATCGCCGCCGAGATCATCCGGGAGATTCGCGGGCAGGTCCCGGAATTCGCCCGCCCATTGGCGGGAAAGTTCGGCGCCGGAATCCAGCAGGGTGTGGAGACGGCGTTGGAGGAATTCGTCGACCTGGTGTCGGGCGTCGAGGCCGGCGGGCCGGAACGGCTCCGGGTGTACCGCGCGCTGGGCCGCGGCGAGCTGGCCGAGGGGCGCAGCCTGGACGCGCTGCAGGCCGCCTACCGGCTCGGCGCCCGGGTGGCCTGGCGGCGCTACGCCCGGGTGGCCCGGCGGGCCGGACTGGGCACCGAGGTCGTGGTGGCGCTGGCCGAGGCGGTCTTCGCGCACATCGACGAGATGGCGGCCGCCTCGGTGCAGGGCTACGCGGAGCACCAGGCCGACCGGGCCGGCGCGCTGGGGCGGCAGCGGCTGCTGCTGCTGCACCTGCTGGTCGGCGGGGCCGAGCCGGCCACCGTGGCCCAGGCCGCCGAGTTGGCGGGCTGGCCGCTGCCGGATCGGCTGGCCTGCGTCGCGCTGGGGTCCTCGCGGGCCGGACCGGCCCCGGGGCGGCCGCAGCGCGAGCGGCTGCCGGCCGGGGTGCTGGCCGAACTGGAGGGCGCCGAGCCGTTCCTGCTGGTGCCGGAACCCGCGCTGACACTGCGGGAGGAGGCGGTGCGGCAGGTGCTCGCCGACCGGGGCGCGGTGATCGGGCCGACCGTCACCGCCGGGCAGGCCGCCGACTCGCTGCGCTGGGCGCGCGCCGTGCGGGCCCGGCTGGGCGAGGCGGGCGCGCTGGCCGCGGCGCCGGTGGACTGCGACGACCGCCTGGCCGAACTGCTGCTGCTCGGCGACGCGGCGCTGGTGCGGCTGGTGACGACCCGTCGGCTGGCGCCGCTGGACGGGCTGACGGCCAAGCAGGGCGCCCGGCTCGCGGACACCCTGCTCGCCTTCCTGCAGTCCGGGCGCGGCACCGCCCCCGAGGTGGCGGCCCGGCTCGGCGTCCACCCGCAGACCGCGCGCCAGCGGCTGCACCAGGTGCACCGGCTGTTCGGCCCGGCGCTCGTCGATCCGGACGCCCGGTTCGAACTGGAGGTGGCGCTGCGGGCGCGGGCGCTGCGCCCCGGCGGCCCGCCCGGTCGCTGACCGGGCGGGCCTGGATCCGGTGACGGCCCGTCAGGAGCCCGGGTTCACCGTCGGGAAGAGCTGTGCGAAGGTGTCGAAGGCCGTGGCGATGTCCGCCTCCGCCCAGAACCGGTGGTAGGTGAACACCGGTGCCGCCCCGCCGTTCAGGTAGCTCTGCACCTTGGACCACTGCGGGTCGCTGGTGTACCAGGGGCGGATGGACAGGAAGGTGTTGCTGGACGAGCTGAGCTTGGTGCCGTCGGGGTAGCTGCCGGTCCAGCCCGGCGGGATGTACAGGCCCTGGTGGGTGCTGGGGTCGTAGGCCTGGGTGAACCGGCTGTAGTCGGTCCGGGTCTCCGGGGCGGAGTAGCCGAGCGAGTCGGCGTACTTGCCGTGGATGATGTCCAGGATGTTCTGGGCGAACTTCTGCGAGGTGCTGTCCCCGGCCTTCGCGGCGTAGTAGGACAGCGTCTTGGCCAGCGAGCCGGCCACGCCGAGGTCGGTGGAGCCGCCGGCCGCGGTCACGTGCAGGCCCGCGTTGGCGCCCGGGCTGCTCGCGTTCCAGGTGTCCGGGGCGCCGGTCCAGGTCAGCGTGTCCGGGGTGGTCAGGGTGCCGGTGGTCGGGTCCGCCTTGGAGACCGACATCGCCCACGGGATCCACTTGCTCAGCACCGACTTGGCCCGTGCGTCACCGGTCGCGTAGTAGTACTCCGCGACCCGCTCCATCGACCAGGTCTGGAAGCCGAACCACTGGTTGCTGGCCGGGTCGTGGTACTCCGGCTCCCAGTCGTAGTAGAGGCCGTAGAAGGTCGGGTCGCCGGCCGGCGGGGCCGCGTCGTCGCCGTAGTTGCCGCCCCAGCTGTTGGTGGCGCCGCCGGAGATGCCGCCCTCGGAGGACTGCAGCCACTGGTAGAACTGCAGCTGCTTGTCCAGGCTGCCGGCCCAGTCGGTGGCGGCGGTCGGCGACTTGGGCTCCAGCCCGGTGTCGGTGGACAGCGCCCAGGCGGCCATCGGGTTCTGGTAGCCCTGGTGCGCGGTGGAGCCGGAGATCCGCCAGGACCAGGCCCCGCCGGTGTCGCCGCCCCAGGCGAAGTACCACGTCAGCAGGCCGAGTTGCTCATTGGCCTTGCTGGTGCCGGCCGGGCAGGCCTTGGAGCCGAGGCAGTTGCCGGCCTGCTTGAAGTACTTGTCGTAGAGCGCGTACCGCAGGAAGTCGCCGAGCTTGGCGGCCTTGGCCACGGTGCCGCTGATCGTGCTGCTCTTGTTCTGCGCCTTGGCGAAGGTCTCGGCCCAGTACGCGACCTGCACCAGTCGGGCGTCCGCGTCCGGCGCGTCGGTGTACTTGTACTGCTTGGCGTAGGAGCCGCCGCCGTCGTTGAACAGGCTCAGGAAGCCGGAGCCGGACTCGCCGTACTTCAGCGTGTCGCAGTCCGGCTGCGGCACCGTCTCCCAGACCGACTCCTGCGGGCCGCGCTGGTAGGAGTTGATCAGGCTGGGCTTGGTGCTGCCGTCCTCGCACTTGCCGAAGCCGTACTTGTTGTCGGTGTCCATGATCCAGGCCGGCGCGTACATGTCCGGGCTGCCGTAGGTGCTGTTCAGCTCGCTCGCCAGCGGGTCCGAGCCGACCGGCACGCTGGAGTCCAACTTGACCGGGTACTGGTCGGGTTGGGCCTTCTCCGGGCCGTAGGTGGCGGGCTTGGACGGGTTGTAGGTGCTCTGCCCGGGCTGGTCCGCGTGCCCGGGGATCATGTAGGTCTCCAGGTTGGTCCAGGCGTTGTTGAACCCGGTCCAGTCCCCGGTCACCCGGCCGTAGTCGGCCTCCAGCCAGAGCCAGTAGCTGTAGGTCTCCGAGGTGGTCTCGTGGCCGTAGTCCGGCGCCTCCACGATCAGCGTCTCGACCGAGTGGTACGGGATGCCGAGCGGGCTGAAGTACCCGTTCGCGGGGTTCTTCATCTTGCTGTAGAGGTCCAGGAAGTACTGGTCGTAGCCCGAGCTCTTGGCCGCCTCGGTCACCGTGACGGCGGCCGAGCCGTAGCCGGTGGCGGCCGCCGTGAAGGTGGCGGTGCCGCCGGCCTGGCTGGCGTCCGTGCCGGCCGCGACGGTCACGGTCTGCGCGGTGTTCCAGTTGGCCGGGGTGAAGGTCAGGCCGGCCCCGGAGCTCACCGACAGGTCGGTGTCGGTCCCCGAACGGGTCACCGCCACGGTCACGTTGGCGGTCGGCGCCTGGGACAGGGTGACCGTGAAGGTGCCGGTGGAGCCCTGCTGCACCGCCAGCGTGCTCGGGTTGATCAGCACGCTCGGGCCGGCCACCTTGATCGCCACCGGCGCGGAGGTGGTGGTGGCACCGAGGTTGTCGGTGGCGACCGCGGTCAGCGAGTAGTCGCCGGCCGGCACGTTGGCCCAGTTCAGCTTGTAGGGCGCGGTGCTGGCGGTGCCGATCAGGGTGTTGTTGCCGGCGCCGGTGCTGGCGTAGAAGTCCACCTTGGCCACCGAGCCGTCGGCGTCCGCCGCGGTGGCCGCCAGGCTCACCGTGGAGCCGGGCGTGTAGGTCTGGCCCGCCGTCGGAGCGGTGAGCGAGACCGTGGGCGCCTGGTTCGGGCCGGTGCAGTTGGTGCCGTTGACCGCGAAGGCGGTGGGGGCGGTGTTGCTGCCGCTGTAGCTGAAGTTGGCGCTGGTGGTGTAGCTGGCGCCGGGGTTGATGGTGGTGGCGTAGCCGGGGTTGGTGACGGTGACGGTCTTGCCGGACTGCGTCCAGTTGCCGTTCCAGCCGTTGGTGAGGGTCTGGTTGCCGCCGTAGGCGTAGCTGAGGGTCCAGCCGTTGATGGCGGTGCTGCCGGTGTCGCTGATCGCGAGGTTCGCGGTGAAGCCGCTGCCCCAGTCATTGGTGCTGTAGGCGACCGTGCAGGAGACCGAACCGGCCGCCAGGGCAGGGGTGGTGAGGGCTGCGCTGGTACCGGCCAGGGCCATCGCGCTGACCGCGGCCAGCATCGAGACGGGAGCGCGGGAGCGCAGGGCATTGCGTCGCATGCGCGACCTCCGAAGGGTGGGGGTGGAGGGAGCGGGTTCGCGGTGCGTCCACCGGTTGGGCGCGGTGGTGCTCGCGGTCCTGCTCGCCGCAGAGTGCCGCGCCCGGTGCGCCCCGGGAACCCCGCCCCCGGGGTCCGGGGTTCCCGCCCGGGGCGGATCAGCGCGCCGACCTGCCCGGACGGGCGCTGCGGGCCGCGGTGCGCCGCCGGTAAGTTACAGAGTCACTTCGTGGGAGCGCGCCCACTTTTGAGCAATCATCACTGCGCCCACTCTTGACGACCCATCGCAGGCCTGGCTTGATGTCTCTCGGCACCGGCGCGACCGCCCTTGCCGCGAAGTGGAAGCGCTCCCACGACTTCCCCGCTCCTCGGCAAGGCGTCACCCGGGCCCACCCCCACCCCCACCCGAAGGGACCCGACCGTGCTCCACCGCCTCCCCAGGCCCCTGCGGAGACTGCGCGCAGCGGCCGTCGCGACCGCTCTCGGCGCCGCCGCCCTCGTCCCCGTGGTCGCCGTCGTGCCCAGCGCGCAGGCCGCCACCGTCCACGTCGCCAACCCGTACGTGGGCGCCACCCCGTTCCTCAACCCGGACTACGTCGCCGAGGTGAACGCCCAGGCGGCGCTCGACGGCGCGAACGGCACCGCCGAGTCCAAGGTGGCCGCCAACCAGACCGCGATCTGGATGGACCGCATCGGCGCGATCACCGGCGACTCCACCCACCGCGGTCTGCAGGCCCAGCTCGACGCCGCCGAGACCCAGGCCGCCTCCAGCAGCCTGCCGGTGCTCTTCGAGGTCGTCATCTACGACCTGCCCGGCCGGGACTGCGCCGCGCTCGCCTCGAACGGCGAGATCCCCGCCACCGCGGCCGGATTGACCCAGTACGAGTCGCAGTACATCGACCCGATCGCGACCCTGCTCGGCAACAGCAAGTACAGCAACCTGCGGATCTCGGCGATCATCGAGCCGGACTCGCTGCCCAACGCGGTGACCAACCAGAGCAAGCCCGCCTGCGCCACCGCGACCCCGTACTACGAGAGCGGTGTGGCGTACGCGCTGAACAAGCTGCACGCGATCCCGAACGTCTACAACTACCTGGACATCGGCCACTCCGGCTGGCTCGGCTGGTCGAGCAACATGGGCCCGGCCGCCCAGGAGTTCGCCAAGGTCGCCAAGTCGACCACGGCCGGCGTCGCGAGCGTGGACGGCTTCATCAGCAACACCGCCAACACCACCCCCACCGAAGAGCCGTTCCTGACCAACTCCACGATGCAGGTGGGCGGTCAGCCGCTGGACTCGGCCAACTTCTACCAGTGGAACCCGTACTTCGACGAGCACAGCTACGACGAGGCGATGCACGCCTCCGTGGTGAGCGCCGGCTTCCCGAGCACCGTCGGCATGCTGATCGACACCTCGCGCAACGGCTGGGGCGGGTCCGCCCGCCCGACCGCGCTCAACTCCACCCCGACCACGGTCAACGCCTACGTGGCCGCGAACAAGGTGGACCAGCGCCCGTTCCGCGGCGACTGGTGCAACGTCAACGGCGCCGGCATCGGCTACCGTCCGCAGGCCCAGCCGTACGGCAGCACCGACCCGGTGATCGCCTTCGTCTGGATCAAGCCCCCGGGCGAGTCCGACGGTGACTACCCGACCGCCGGCCACACCCACGGCGACCCGCACTGCGACCCGGCCGGCACCCAGACCGACGGCAACGGCGGCACCTACCCGACCGACGCCATCCCCGGCTACGACGTGCCCGCCGGCCAGTGGTTCGCCGCCCAGTTCCAGCAGCTGGTGCAGAACGCCTACCCGGCGCTGGGCACCACCACCGGTGGCGACACCACCCCGCCGAGCACCCCGGCCGGCCTGACCGTCAGCGGCACCACCGCCAGCTCGGTCTCGCTCTCCTGGACCGCCGCCACCGACAACGTCGGCGTCACCGGTTACAACGTCTACCGCAACGGCACCAAGGTCGGCACCACCGCCACCACCGGCTACACCGACACCGGCCTGACCGCCGCCACC
>NZ_JBHYKG010000267.1:0-2341 GCF_042741245.1 Kitasatospora sp. NPDC058965 | reverse complement strand
GCCTACCAGTACACCGTCAGCGCCTACGACGCCGCCGGAAACACCTCCCCGGCCTCCGCCGCCGTCACCGCCACCACCGCCGGCAGCGGCGGCGGGGACACCACCCCGCCGAGCACCCCGGCCGGCCTGACCGTCAGCGGCACCACCGCCACCTCGGTCTCGCTCTCCTGGACCGCCGCCACCGACAACGTCGGCGTCACCGGCTACAACGTCTACCGCAACGGCACCAAGGTCGGCACCACCGCCACCACCAGTTACACCGACACCGGCCTGACCGCCGCCACCGCCTACCAGTACACCGTCAGCGCCTACGACGCCGCCGGAAACACCTCCCCGGCCTCCGCCGCCGTCACCGCCACCACCGCCGGCAGCGGCGGCGGTACCGGCACCGGCTGCAAGGCCACGTACGCCATCGCCAGCGACTGGGGCGCCGGCTTCAACGCCAACGTGACCGTCACCAACACCGGCAGCTCCGCCACCAAGTCCTGGACCGTGACCTGGAGCTGGGGCGGCAACCAGCAGATCAGCAACGGCTGGAACGCCACCGTCACCCAGTCCGGCAGCTCGGTGACCGCCACCAGCATGTCGTACAACGGGGCGCTGGCCGCCGGGGCGAACACCAGCTTCGGCTTCCAGGGCACCTACAGCGGCAGCAACACCGCGCCGACGCTGACCTGCACCGCGAGCTGACGCCCCGTCAGCACCAGTAGTCCTCCCCGCAGTCCGGGGCCGGCCGGACACCACCCACCGGCCGGCCCCTCTCCTCCCCCACCGGAGCACCCCCATGACCTCCTCCCGCACCGTGCTGGCGGCCGCGGCCGTCAGCACCTGCGCGCTCGGCGCGGCCCTGCTGCTGCCGCCGGGCGGCACCGCCTCCGCAGCCAACGCGCTCTCCTGCAACGTGAGTTACACCACCAATGACTGGGGCAGCGGCTTCACCGCGAACCTCGCGATCAGCGACACCGGCAGCACCGCGATCAACGGCTGGACGCTCAGCTACGCCTACGGCGGCAACCAGACCCTCACCAACGGCTGGAACGGCAACTGGACGCAGTCCGGCAAGACCGTCACCGTCACCAACCCCGGCTACGCCACCACCATCAACCCCGGCGCCAGCTACACCACCAGCGCCAACTTCAGCTACAGCGGCAGCAACGCGGCGCCGACCTCGTTCAGCGTGAACGGGACGGCGTGCGGGCCGCAGTCGTCGCCGTCACCGACGCCCACCCCGTCACCGACACCGACGCCCAGCCCGACGCCGACCCCGACCCCCACCCCCACCCCGACGCCCACGCCCACGCCCACGCCGACCGGTTCGCCCACCCCCGGCGGCGCCGCGCCCGCGCTGCACGTGGTCGGCAACCAGCTGCAGGACTCCGCCGGCCACGTGGTCACCCTGCACGGCGCCAACCGCTCCGGCGCCGAGTTCGCCTGCGTCCAGGGCAACGGCATCTTCGACGGCCCCGCCGACCAGGCCTCGATCGACGCGATGAAGAGCTGGCACCTCAAGGCCGTCCGGATCCCGCTCAACGAGGACTGCTGGCTCGGCCTGTCGAACGTGCCGGCCGCCTACGCGGGCAGCAGCTACATCTCCGCGATCAAGTCGTACGTCGACCTGCTGCACCAGAACGGCCTGAACACCATCCTCGACCTGCACTGGACCGACGGCGTCTACACCGGCAACTCCTCCGGCTGCGCGAGCGCCACCGCGACCTGCCAGAAGCCGATGCCCGACGCCGCCAACGCGATCCCGTTCTGGTCCTCGGTGGCCGCCACCTTCAAGGGGGACAACGCCACCGTCTTCGACCTCTTCAACGAGCCCTACGCCTCCCGGGCCACCGGCTCCGACGCCTCCGGCTGGGCCTGCTGGCGCGACGGCGGCACCTGCCCGGGCATCGGCTACCAGGTGGCCGGCATGCAGGCGATGGTCAACGCCGTGCGCGGCGCCGGCGCGACCAACGTGCTGATGCTCGGCGGCGAGGAGTACTCCAACGAGTTGACCTCCTGGCTCGCCTACGAGCCCACCGACCCGCTGCAGAACCTGGCCGCCTCGTTCCACTCCTACAACTTCAACACCTGCTCCTCGTCCAGCTGCTGGGACAGTCAGATCGCCCCGGTCGCGGCCGCCGTCCCGCTGGTCACCGGCGAGCTCGGCGAGAACGACTGCGCGCACGGGTACCTGGACTCGCTGCTGCCCTGGCTCGACCAGCACGGCATCTCGTACCTCGCCTGGACCTGGAACACCTGGAACTGCTCCTCCGGTCCGTCCCTGATCTCCTCCTACGACGGCACCCCGACCGCCTTCGGTGCGGGCTACAAGGCCCACCTGGCGGCGCTGGGC
>NZ_JBHYKG010000266.1:0-12183 GCF_042741245.1 Kitasatospora sp. NPDC058965 | reverse complement strand
GTCGACAGCTACCACCTCTGGTGGGACCCGCAACTCGCCACCCAGATCGCCCGCGCCGGCCACCGGATCGCCTCCTACCAGGTCTGCGACTGGACCCTCCCCCTCCCCGCCGACGCCCTGCTCGGACGCGGCCACGTCGGCGACGGCTGCATCGACTTCACCGCCCTGACCGCCATGGTCACCGCCGCCGGCTACACCGGCTGGATCGAAGTCGAAATCTTCAACCAGGAGATCTGGGACACCCCCGGCGACCAGACCCTGCGCACCATGATCGAACGCCACCACACCCACGTGGAAACCCCGTGAAGGTCGTCCTCGCCCCCGACTCGTTCAAGGGCACCCTCACCGCCGCCGAGGCCGCCGAGGCGTTGGCGGCGGGTTGGCGCTCCGTCAGACCGGCGGACCACCTGGTGCTGCGCCCCATGGCCGACGGCGGTGAGGGCACCCTGGCCGCCGTCCTGGCCGCCCACCCGGGTACGCCCCTGACCCGGGTGGGCGACTGCACCGGCCCCGACGGCCGCCCCGTCGACGGCGAGTACGCCCTCCTGCCGGACGGCACCGCCGTGGTCGAACTCGCCACCGCGAGCGGGATCCCGCTGATGGCCGCGCTCGACCCGCTCGGTGCCACCACCCGGGGCACCGGCGAACTCGTCGCCGCCGCGCTGGACGCCGGCGCACGACGGTTGCTGGTCGCCCTGGGCGGCTCGGCCTCCACCGACGGCGGGGCCGGGCTGCTGGCGGCCCTGGGCCTGCGGCTGCTCGATGCCGACGGCCGGGTGCTGCCCGACGGCGGCGGCGCCCTCACCCGCGCCCACCAGGTCGACCGGACCGGCTTCCGGACGGCGCCGCCGGGCGGGGTCGTGCTGCTCACCGACGTCGCCAACCCGCTGCTGGGCCCCGACGGTGCCGCCGCCGTGTACGGCCCGCAGAAGGGCGCGACCGTGAGCGACGTCGAGCTGCTCGACCGGGGCCTGACCCGGCTCGCCGAGCTGCTCGGCGCGGATCCGGCCCGGCCCGGGTCGGGCGCGGCCGGGGGCACCGCCTACGGCCTGATGGCGGCCTGGGGCGCCACCGCCACCCCGGGAGCCGCCGCCGTGGCCGACCTGCTCGGCCTGGACCACGCCCTGGCCGGCGCCGACCTGGTGGTCACCGGCGAGGGCCGGTTCGACGCCACCAGCCTGCAGGGCAAGGTGGTCGGCGAGGTGCTCGGCCGGGCCGAGCGGGCGGGCGCGGCCGCACGCATCGTCGCCGGGGAATCCACCGAGGCCGGGATCCTGACGCTCAGTCGACTGGCCGGCGATCCCGGCGTGGCCCGCGCCCACCCAGCCCGATGGCTCCGCCTGGCCGGCTCGGCCCTGGCCACCGAGGCCGACCGACGGAGGTGAGAACGGCACGGCGAGGGCGGTCCGGGTCGGACCGCCCTCCCTGCTGTTCCGGGTCCGGCTCAGGACCCGGCGGGCGTGCCGGAGCCGGACCCCGCTGCGGCGCGCGCCTTCGACGGGATCCGGCTCGTCCGTGCGGAGCGGCTACCGAGCCCCGTTCGACAGCGGGATCTTGGCCACGGCCCGTGTCCCGTCCGGCTCGTACCACAGCACGCAGCCGGACGTGTAGGCGTTCACCAGGCTCAGGCCGCGCCCGCTGCACCGCTCGGGGATCCCGGCCAACTGGGCGGCGGCCGTCGGCGAACGCCACTGTCCGTGGTCCCGCACCTCCACGGTGACCGCACGGTCGTCCAGACTGATCCGCAGTCCGACGTCGCGGCTCCCACTGTGCTGGACCGCGTTGGCCACCAACTCGGTCACGGCCAGCGCGACGGCCTCCTCGACCCGGTCCGACAGGGCCCAGTCGTGCACGACACCGCGGGCGAAGCCCCGCAGGGCCGGCACCGATGCGGTGCGCGCCGGCAGCACGCGGGCGGCGGTGCGGCGGGCGACGGCCACCAGCACCACCGGGCTCTGGATGCTGCCGGCCTTGTCGTCGTCGGTGCTGAACATCTGTGCTCCTGAGCTGTCGGGCTGCTCCTGCCTCCCACGGTCCGCCCGTACGGTCCGCCGAACCATGGGGAACCGCAGGAATGCGGGTACCTATTCGCACCGCCCCATCCCCCACGAACCGCAGGTACGCGCATCCGGGCCTGGCTGGAGCGGGCCGGGCGCGCGGTCGAGGACAGCCGCCCGGCGCGGCCGGACGCGGCCCCGGGTTTGGGCGCCGTCCGGCACGGAAGGAGTTGCCTGTGCAGGCAACACGTGGCCGTCACGGCGGGCGGCGATCGCAGGGCGGGACGGCGCGGGCGGACCATGGCAGCGGGCTGCGTGCCGGGGTCGAGCGCGCGCGCCGCACGGCGGACGCACCCGGGGCCGCGGAGCGGCGCACCGGCCCGGCCCGGCTCGCGCGCCGGACGACGTCATGACCGGAGGCGGTCGGCCGGCGGTGCCGACCCCCGGGGCGCCGCCGCGGCCGAGCGGCCGGCGTCTGCTGCTCGGTGTCGTCTGGGACGTCGTGGTCCCGATCGCGCTGTACTACGGCCTGCGCGCCGCCGGCGTCGGCGTCTTCGTCGCGCTGCTGGCCGGCGCCCTCCTGCCGGCGCTCACCACGGGGGTGCAGTGGCTGCGCACCCGCAGTGTGGAGGGCATGGCCGGCTTCGTCGCCGGGATCATGGTGCTCGGCATCGCGGCCGCGCTGGTCGGCGGCAGTCCCCGGTTCCTGCTGGCCAAGGACGGCTGGCTGACCGGTGTGGCCGGGCTCTGGTTCCTGCTCTCGATCAGGGCCAGGCGGCCGCTGCTCTTCCACGGCGGCCGGCCCCTGCTGGAGGGGCGGTTCCGCTCCGACGGCACCTCCTGGGACGTGCTGTGGGACCGCGAGCCGGCCTTCCGGCGGATCTGGCGGGTCTCGACCGCGATCTGGGGCGTGGCGATGCTGCTCGACGCCGCCGTGCGGGTCGTGATGGCCTACACCCTCCCGGTGGACGTGGTGCCCGGCCTCGGCGCGCTGCTCTGGCCGGTCACGCTGCTGCTGTTGCAGCTGGTGAACGGCGTCTACTACGAGGTGGCCGGCCTCTGGCGGCTGACCTCCGGCACGACCGCGCGCCCCGCGGAGGACTGAGCACCCACGTGCCCCGCGACGGGCGCTGCCCGGCGTGACGCGGTGACGCACCCTCAGCGGCGGTGCCCCGTACCGCGCCACCCGTGTCCTAGGGTGACCGCCATGAGCGATCCCGATCGGAACAAGGCCGCGGCCCAGGCGTTCTACGACCTCATGTTCAACCAGTGCCGCCCGGCCGAGGCCGTCGCCGCCTACGTGGGCGACACCTACACCCAGCACAACCCGCACGTCGGGGACGGCAAGCAGGCCTTCGTCGACTACTTCCTGCGGATGGCGGCCGAGTACCCCGGCAAGCGGGTGGAGTTCAAGCGCGTGCTCGCCGAGGGTGACCACGTCGTGCTGCACTGCCACCAGACCTGGCCCGGCGAGGAGTACGCCGGCATCGACATCTTCCGCTTCGACGGCGACGGGAAGATCGTCGAGCACTGGGACGTCCTGCAGGTGATCCCGCCGACCTCGGCGAACGGGAACAGCATGTTCTGACGTCCGACCGGCCGCCCCGCAGGCCGGAGTGCCGTGCGGATCGGGCCCGCCGCGGACGGGATCCCTCTGTTGGTCGCCCGATCGTGCAACCGTCGACCGTCCCCGCGGCGTCGTCTCCGCCGAACAGCATCGAACACGTGCTGGGGACGAGGAGGGCCGACGGGGATGACCGACGTACCAGTGGGCGGCGCGGCCGTGCCCGCGCGCGGCGGGCGGGCGGCGGCGCGCAAGGGCGCCAAGAAGGCGAAGCGGCGGGGTCTGCGGATCCTGGGGTACACCACCGCGGGCCTGGTGCTGGTGGCGGCCGGCGGCGTCGGGTACGTGTACGAGTGGCTGGACGGCAACATCAAGCACTCGCCGCTCTTCTCCGGCACCAGCGGTGACGCCGGCCACGAGAAGCCGGACGCCTTCGGCCGCACCCCGATCAACATCCTGGTGATCGGCTCGGACCAGCGCGACGACCCGACCGACTGCCAGATCGGCGGCGACTGCGGGCCGGGTGCGAACGCCGACGTGGAGATGGTGCTGCACGTCTCGGCCGACCGCAGCAACGCCACCGTGATGAGCGTCCCGCGCGACACCGTGACCGACCTGCCCGGCTGCACGGACACCCAGCACCACACCTCGATGAAGCCGCACCGGGACATGATCAACAGCACCCTGGACTACGGCCCCGGCTGTACGGTGGCCGCCGTGCACCAGCTCACCGGCATACCCATCGACCACTTCATGGTGGTCGACTTCAAGGGCGTGGTGACCATGTCGAACGCGATCGGCGGCGTGCCGGTCTGCGTCGACAACAACGTCTACGACCCCTACTCGCACCTGAAGCTGAAGCAGGGCAACCACGTGCTGGAGGGCATGTCGGCGCTGCAGTTCGTCCGCACCCGGCACGGCTTCGGCGACGGGTCCGACCTGGGCCGCACCGTCTCGCAGCACATGTTCCTCAGCTCGATGGTCCGGCAGCTGAAGAGCGCGGGGACGCTCGCGGATCCCACCAAGGTGCTCCCGCTGGCCAACGCCGCCATCAAGGCGCTCACCGTGGACGACGCCCTCGACGGCGTCGACAAGCTGATGGGCCTGGCCGACGACCTGAAGAAGGTCCCGACCGACCGCATCACCATGACCACCATGCAGAACGAGCCGGACCCGGCGAACCCCGACCGGGTGGTGGCCGCCCCCGCGGCGAAGAACCTGTTCACCGCGATCGGCAACGACGTCTCGCTGACCAACGGCGACGGCGCCAAGTCGTCGGCGGCCGCCCAGGCCACCTCGACCGCCAACCCGGACGCGGCCTCCCCCGCCCCCGCCGCGAGCCCGGCCGCACCGGCCGCCGCCGGCGCGCCGAAGTCGGAGATCACGGTGCACGTGCGCAACGGCAGCGGGGTCGGCAGGCGGGCCGTCGAGCTGGCCGACGCGCTGAAGGCCGCGGGCTACAGCTCCGACACCAGTGCGGCCAACGCCACCGGCACCGCCGAGGCCTCCGAGGTCAGCTACACCGAGGGCCGCCAGGCCGACGCCCAGGAGGTGGCCGCCTCGGTCGGCCTGCCCGCCTCGGCGGTCAAGCCGGGCACCGGCCCCGGGATCACGCTGCTGATCGGCAAGGACTGGCCGAGCGGCACCACCTTCACCGGCGCCGCGGGCGGCTCCCCGGCCGCCCCGGCCCCCGTCAACACCCAGGCGGCGCTGAGCAACTCCTCGGCCGAGACCGCCGACGACGCGAGCAAGTGCGCCCACGTCTCCACCGACGCCACGGTGACGATCAACGGCGCGGGGATGAACCCGACCAAGGCCTACGCCCGCAGCCCGGAGGTTCCCGACTCGGCACCGTGAGAGGCACGGCCGGCAGCACAGCTGCGGCCGGCGTGACCGGGTCCGGCCCGGCCCGGCCCGGCCGGTACCGAGCGGGTGACAGGGGCGGCGCGCCGCCGGCCCGGTCCGGGCGGCCGCCGTCGCGTCACAGGTCGACGGCCCGCGGGTGGCGCGGCTGGTAGAGCCCCACCTCGGCGCCGCCCGGCAGCCGGAACCGGGTGACCCGGCCCCAGCGGGCGTCGGTCAGCGGCTGGGTGAACTCCACCCCGCGCCCGGTCAGGGCGTGCACGGCGGCCTCGACGTCCTCGCACATCAGGTAGAGCTCCTGGGCGGGTGCCCCGTCCGTGGGGTGGACGGCCAGCTCGGCGGGCGGCAGCCGGAAGATCAGCCAGCCCCCGCCCGCGTCGACGTGCGGGTACGCCAGCACGTCGCGGAAGAACGCCCGGTCCGCCTCGGGCTCGCGGCTGTGCACGACGACGTGCGCTCCGTTGATCACGGGGCCCAGATTAGGGTGCCGACCGGCCCTGGACGTTTGCGCCACGACGACTAGGCTCGGCTTCGTCGGGTATCCGCACGGCGCGTTCGCCGGGTATCCGCGCGGCGTGCCGAGCGAGGAGGTCCCCATGACCGGTCACGTCCACCTGCCGCCGCTGCGGCGACTGCTGCTCCACGGCCGCCGCGGCCTGTGGCGCGTCGCCCACGTCCTCGACCGGTCCCGGACGTCCACCACACCCACCGCCTGACGGCTCCGCCGGTGCCGCGCGGCACCGGTCCCGCGGGCCCCCGTCACTGCTCGCGGACCACCTCGTGCGGCGCCTTGTCGTCGCGCAGCCCGACGAAGCGCGGGGCCCGCAGCCGGCCCTCCCGGGTCCACTCGGTGAACCCGATCTGCGCGACCAGCACCGGCCGCACCCAGTGCACCGCCCGCTCGCGCGGCGGGTCCCGGAACGGCGGGGCGGGCTGCTCGATCCGGTCCAGGCCGGCCCGCAGCACCCGCAGCTCCGCAGCGCTCCAGCCGGTCCCGACCTTGCCCGCGTAGCGCAGCAGGCCGTCCTGGTAGTAGCCGAGCAGCAGCGCGCCGAAGCCCACCCGGCTGCCGCTCGGCTCGGTGAAGCCGCCGATCACGAACTCCTGCCCGGCCTGGCACTTCAGCTTGAGCCAGTCGCCCGAGCGCCGGTGCCGGTAGGGCGCGTCGGCCCGCTTGGCGACCAGGCCCTCCCAGCCCTGCGCGCACGCCGCCGCCAGCAGGCCGGCGGCGTCGCCCTGCCGGTGGGTGGTCAGGTGCAGCGGCGGACCGAAGTCCAGCACCTGGCCGAGCAGCTCCTTGCGGACGTGCAGCGGGAGTTCGGCGAGGTCCTGGCCGGCCAGCCGGACCAGGTCGAACACGTAGTAGCTGACCGTCACCCGGCTGGCCCGGACCGCGGCCGCCCGGCTCAGCCCCGAGCGCTGCTGCAGCAGGCCGAAGTCGGTGCGTCCGTCCCGCATCGCGACCAGTTCGCCGTCCACGGCGAAGTCCTGGCAGGGCTGGTGCCGGAGCGCCTCGGCCACCTCGGGGAAGGTGTCGGTCATCGGCCGCCCGGTGCGCGAGAGCAGCCGCACCCGCTCGCCCTGCCGCACGGCCACCAGCCGCACCCCGTCCAGCTTGCGCTCGTAGAGCCAGCCGTCGGCGGGCGGCGTCCGGCCGCCGGACGGCACCGCCAGCATCGGCGGCCCGGGCTCGGGGTCGGCCGGTCGCAGCAGGCGCCGCTGCTCCGGTGCCAGGTGTTCCAGCGCGCTCGCGGCGGACCGGCTCATGGCGTCAGCTGCGGCCCAGCCAGTGCCGCAGCCGGGCGAACAGCTCGGCACTGTCGACCGGCTCGGTGAGGAGGTCGTCCGCACCGGCGGCGAGGCTCCTGGCCCGGTCACCCGGCATCGCCCTGGCGGTGAGCGCGATGATCGGGACCTCGGCGTACCGCGGCATCGCGCGCACGGCCGGGATCGCCGCGTAGCCGTCGAGCTCCGGCATCATCAGGTCCATCAGCACCAGCTCCACGTCCTCGCGCCCGCGCAGCAGGTCGACGCAGGCGCGGCCGTTGGCGGCGTGCAGCACCCGCAGCCCGGCCTGTCCGAGCGCGCCGCTGACGGCGAGGACGGTGCGGGAGTCGTCGTCCACCACCAGGACGGTCCGGTCCCTCAGCCGCTCGTCACCCGCCTCCGGCAGGTAGGCGGCGGGTGCGGCGGCGCCGACCGGCGCGGGCCCCGCTGCCGCGTCGCGCCCGGCCTCCGACGTGGTCGCCCGCGCGCCGGTGCGCACCTGGTCGGTGAGACGGGCCGCCAGCGCGTTGACGCCGTGGGTCAGCTCGGCCCAGGCACCCCGCGCGCCAGGCACCTCGGCCGGCCCGCCCGGGCACCCCTCGGCGCCCGCCTCGCGGCAGACCCGGGTGACTTCGGCGGCGAACAGCGCGAGCTGCTCCACCATCCCGTTGTAGACCGCGCCGATCTCCCCCGCCGGGCCGGCGGCGTTCGTGGGCAGACGCGGGGAGAGGTCCCCGTCCCGCACGGCCGTCAGACCCGCCAGCAGGCGCCGCAGCGCCGCCTCGTCCGGCCGTGCCGGGCCCGCCGCGGTCTCGCCCATCGACGCCACCTCGTTCGTCACTCGGCTGTCGTCCGGCACCGGTTTCCACTCTGGCACAGCGGGCGACGGTCGGGCGTCCGCGCGCGGAAGGGGTGGCGCCGCGCAGGAGTTCCCGGCCCCGGACGGCCGGCGGTGACGGGTGGCCGGCCGGGCCGGGTGACCGGTACCGCTCGGTGGCCCATGCCCGGTGGCCCGGCCGCCGGGCGCAGCGCAGGATCGGAGGCGGCACCCGCCGAGTCCCTCCGTCGAAAGGCCGCACTCATGGTGGACCAGCCCGCGCGATACGCCATCACCCTGCCCGGCCCGACGGGGTCCCACGGGCCGCCGGAGGTCGTCCTCGTGCACGCCACCGGGGAGACCACCGGCGAGGGCCTGCCGGTCTACGCCGACGAGGCCGGACAGCTGCGGGTCGAGATCCACGACGGCGTCGCCCAGCCCGTCGACGTCCAGCCCGCGGAGGGCCGCCACACGTCCTGGCACGCCCAGCCGATGCCCTGACGACGTCCGGCGAGCGGGACGGCGCGCGGCCCGCGGGGCCGTTCGCCGTTCGCCGTTCGCCGTTCGCCGTTCGCCGCACGCGCTGTGGTCGCCCGGAGGTGCGGGCTTGAGTCTCCCGTAGGGGGAGGTGCCAGGGTGAGGGCATGGACGACGCGCTCTACTCGATCGGCGAGCTGGCCCGGCGGACCGGACTGACGGTCAAGACCATCCGGTTCTACGCCGATTGCGGGATCGTGCCGCCCACCGACCGCAGCCCGGGCGGCTACCGCCGGTTCGGCACCGACGCCGTGGCCCGGCTGGACCTCGTGCGGACGCTGCGCGATCTGGGCCTGGACCTCGCCACCATCCGCAAGGTCGTGGATCGCGAGGTCCCGCTGCCCGAGATCGCTGCGGCGCACGCGGAGGCACTGGCGGTGCAGATCCGGGTGCTCCGCCTGCGGCGCGCGGTGCTCACCGCGGTGGCCGCGCACGGGGCCACCCCTGAGGAGATGGATCTCATGCACCAGCTGGCCACACTCTCCGAGGACGAACGCCGACGTCTGATCGACGAGTTCCTCGACTCCGCCTTCGGCGGTCTGGACACCGGCGCCGGGTTCGCGGGGACCGTGCGCTCGATGACTCCGGAGCTCCCCGACGATCCCGACACCGACCAGGTCGAGGCGTGGATCGAGCTCGCCGGGCTGACCCGGGACCCGGACTTCCGCGCCGGTCTGCGGCGCGCCACCGAGCGCTGGGCGGACGACCGTGCCCGGGCCGGCACCGCGCCCCTGCGCCCCGACCCCGCCACGACGGTCGTGGACCTGGCCGTCCCGGCCCTGGCCGCCGGCCTCAACCCCTGCTCTCCAGAGGCCGACCAGGTCGTCGCGGCGGCCGCGGCCGGGTACGCGCACGCCGTGGGCCGCCCCGACGACGCCGACCTCCGACTCCGCCTGCTGACCCGGCTGCAGGACGCGAGCCACCCGCGCCGGCAGCGGTACCTCCACCTGCTCGCCGTGATCAACGGCTGGCCCGCCCCGCAGCGCCCCGCACCGGCCCACGACTGGCTCGTCCGGGCCCTGCGCGCCCGCTCCGGCCGGGCGGACGCCGGAGGACCGAGGACGGGTCCCGGAGCGTCCTAGAACTGGGCGGCGATCCAGGTGTTGGCGCTCGGCGTGTGCGGCAGCGTACCGCCGATGCTCCGGCCGGCCAGGGTCCGCCGCACCGAGTACATCGTGGGCAACACCAGGGCGCCGTCGGCGATCGACCAGTACGACTGTGCGCGGCCGCCCGGGACGGCGTCGCACCACGCGGTGCCGACGTCGCCGATCTGGTTGGCGCCCCCGACGGGCTGGGGCGCCACCTGGACCACGCCGTCGCCGGAGTTGGGATCGGTGACGATCTCGGCGAGCTCGTGCGAGAACACCGTGGTGATGTACGGCAGGGTGCCGTCGTTGCCGACCCAGAGGAAGTGGGCCGGGTCGTTGTCGACGTCGCCCAGGTCGTAGTCGTTCCACACGATGCTGCTGTTGGTCCCGAGCACCGAGGAGACGGTGCCGGGCGGCAGCGGCTGCGGATCGTACGGCGCCAGGCCCGCGTACGCGGAGTTGGCGGGCAGGATGACCGCGTAGACGTTCGGGTAGTTCTCGTCGGGCTCCGGCACCTGGTCCTGGTCCAGGAGGTACGTGACCAGGGCGGCGACATCGGCGTCGGTGAAGGCGTTTCCCGGCTCGCGGTCGAGGACGTAGGTGGCGCCGCGCACGTCGGGGCGTCGTACCCCGTACTGGGCCAGGTAGCTCAGGTACGGGCCGGCCAGCAGCGCCTGCACGCTCGACACGACGCCGGCGGCGAGCGGGTTCCCGGCCCACCAACTGCCCCAGAAGATCAGGCTGACGTGCGGGTGGGCCAGCGCCTGCCCCGGCCCGGCGGCGAAGGCGGTGCCCGCCGGCACCGGACTGCCGCCGGTGTTCGGATCGGTCAGCGGCTGGGTGGCCGCCCCGCAGGGGTTCGGCGCGAACACCAGCCCGGTGGTTCGGCCCGTGGGGGTGTAGGTACGGCGTTTCATCGGAGGGACCCTCCCGAGGGGGCGGCGGTCACTGCAGGCAGACCAGGATCGGGAGCAGCCCGGTGCCGGTGTCCAGGTCCGCCAGTGCCTTGCCCAGGACGGTGCCGAAGGCCTCGGCCTGGTTCGCGGCCTTCATCGCGTGCCCCGGGGTGGCCGAGGTGGTCAGCAGGTCGCCCACGGTGATCCGGTGCACCTGCGCGTCGACCTTGCAGTACACCTTGCCGATCAGCGCCACCGGACAACTGCGCCGCGAGGCAGTGTTCCCGCTGTCGAGGAGCACCCCCGGCCGGAACGCACCGGCGCCGGAGACGACGCCCGCGACCCGCTTGTCGTACGGTCCGTCGCTGCGCCGCAGCGCGCCGTCCCGGTCGATCACCACGACGTCACCCGGCTCGATCCGGGCATCCGCCGTGTCGGCCGCGGTGAAGAGCTCGGCGCAGTCGGCACCGGGGAGGAAGATGTCCCCGCCGACCGTGAGGTTCCGCTCGATCTTGACGTCGCCCCAGAAGTTCCCGGCGAGTCCGGTGCGGGAGTACCCCAGCAGCCCGGGGCCCTCCTCGCTGGCACCGAAGACGCCCGCCTGCGTCACGTCGGGGAAGGCGGTCTCCTCCAGGTGGGGATCGGCGTGCAGGCCGACGATCCCGCTGTCCTGCTGGGACATGCCGACCACGCCCGGGGCGAACCGATCGGTGTTGCTGCTGGTGAATTTCGGCATGGCGATGGTCCAAATCGGAGACGCCGACCGGCACGGCCGTTAGCCGCGGGTCAGGACGGGCCGATCCTGTGGGGGATCGGGGATCGGGTGCTTGCAGATGGCCACGCCGTCGAACTGCACGCGCGCCCACACGGCGGGGCGCTCCCCGTCCGCCGCCCTGGTGCAGAACCACAGGCTCGCCTCGCCCTGGTCGGACGGGTCCGGCCGGCCTTCGTCGAGCGGGGTCAGGACCCACAGATCACCGACCTCGCCGTCGCACGGGACGGTCAGCTGCTTGAACGCCGGCTGGATGTTGGTCTGGTCGCGGTAGGCCACGGGGAGACCCCCAATCAGGTGGCTCGGCGCCGACCGGCGCCCGCAGTTCCAGTATCGACCGGGCCGGGGAAACCGCACCCCGACTCCGGTGCGACACCAAGTCGCCCGACGGACAGCGGAGTTGCCATCCGCACGGCCCCGGCGGCCGGTGCGCGCCTCCCGACCTGCGGCGCGCTCTGCGATCATGGTGGCGTGACACCGACCCCGGACCACGACCAGCCGACGCTGGACGCGGAATTCGAGATCCACGACCTGCGCGCCGTGCACGACGCCCAGGTGATCGCCGCCGTGCGCTGCATCGGCGCACCGGTCCGCCTCGGCGCGCGCTTCCGCCGGATCCGCGACTGCGCGGCGCCAATCGACCTGGAGCTGACCCGAATCCGCCTGTTCAGGAGCGACCTGGAAGAGCTCCTCCCGGTCCACTCGGCGCTCGTCGCCCTCCGCGGAACGGGAACCCTGCTGCTCACCCCGGGCACCCCCGGCAACGGCTACCAGATCATCCGGGGCACCAACCCACGCCCTCACGGCACCCGCGGTCCCCGCCGGTAGCGAAGTCGGCTTCCCGCCCTCGGGCCTGAACTCGGGTCAGGCCGAAGCCGACGC
>NZ_JBHYKG010000265.1:2743-12189 GCF_042741245.1 Kitasatospora sp. NPDC058965 | reverse complement strand
CGCCGCCGCCCCCGCCGGGGGGGCCCCCACCCGTCGTGGGGGCCCCCCCCAGTACGTGCCGACAGGCCAGGCCGATCCCGCAACGCGCGCGGGCCGCCGACCGGGAAGGTCAGCAGGAGCTCCCCAATTGGGGAGCTCCCGGACCTAGCGTGCGCGGCATACCTGTTCCGTCCACCCGCGACAGCTACCGCTTCCTCGGACGGCCAGGCCCCCGCCTCCCATGCCGTACCACCGCCTGGTGATGGACATCCGTCGCCGCCGGCTGTGGGTTGTCCTGCTGCTGCGCGGTCGTCCCGCCGTCTCCCGGGGTGGAGTCCGGCTGCTTGTCGGTAGCGCCAGACGGGGCCGGCTCGGGGCCGTTGAACTCGAGCACAACGGCGTCCTGCGCGTTCGCGATGTCCAGCAGCTCCGGGAGTGTCCTCGATCCCATCTGCTTGTCTGCCTTCTCCACCATCTGCCCCACCAGCTCTGGGCGGTGGTAGTCACCGAACAGTTCGGAGACCTGCACACCCCGCGCCCGCAGGGGGCCCACCCGGTTCCCGTCGGCGGTGACCTGCACGTAGTGCGAGAACCGCGGCAGGTCCGCGATCTGCCCGGCAGACACCGCCCCGTGCCATTCGTCCGCCATCGCCCTGGCCGCGGTCATCGACCCGGACGTCGTGCTCACCACGGAGGAGTTCTGCATCAGCGCCTCCCTCGTGGCCGGGCTGATCCGTCCGAGCGACTGCGTCATCACATGCAGTCGGCCGCCGAACTTCCTCAACTGCTCGGTGATCGCCGCGAACGACGGGCCGCCCGCAGGGTCCAGGGCGATCAACTCGTCAGCGAAGGTGTGGAACGCCTTTCGAGCCTCCGACGCCAGGTCCCTGCGCGAGAGACCGGCCTGCAACAGGTTCTGCAGGACCATGCTGAACAGCAGCCGGTCCGACGGCCCCGTGCCCTCCAAGCACAGCCACACGATGAACCCCTCGTCCATCGCCTCCCGGATGTCGTACGAACCCTGCGGTGAGCCCAGGAACGCCCGCGTCACCTCGTTCGACGCGAGCCGGTCGATCGGATTCAGCACCGGGCCCAGCACCTCGGCCACCTGGTACGCCGCGAACGTCGTGGTCCACCAGCGTCGCTGCTCCGGGGTCAGGTGCTTGATCAGGGCGTCGCGCCACGGCTTGTCCGTCAGCAGGGTGCGGATCTGCAGAAGGGTCGCCTGCGCGTCCGGCCGGTCGGCGGCCACCGCCCGGGCGTTGTGCATCACCAACGCCTCGACGGACTTCGTGAAGATCGTCAACGCGCGTGGCGCCGCCGCGTCCGTCCAGTTCAGCCCCGTAGCGAGGGCGTCGACCGTCGCCGTGGTCAACCGGTTGGCCGTCCGCCCCGACGTCATCTCCAGCATGTTCCAGCTCGGCAGCTTCGCCTCCGGCTGGTCCGCGCGGGCGAGGTCGATCCGGCGCACCCGGGAGGCGAAGACCGGGTGGGCCAGGTACGGCGAGGCCGTGGACCACGAGTCACCGTGCGGATCGACGAACATTGCACCCGATCCGGCCGCAGCGACCGCGATGGCCCGGGTGAGCGCGGTCTCAGTCTTGCCGTAGTTCGACTTGCCCACGTTGACGCTGAAGAGGAACTCCTCCTCGCGGGTGGCGATGACCCGACTGGTGCCGTCGGCGTGCACGAGCCGTCCGTGCGGGACCAGGGCCTCACCGGCGACGAAGTCGGGCAGCTCCGAGGCAAGGACCGGCAGCGCCGCGTGCATCGTCGGCGGCTTCAACAGCCCGGCGAGCTCGCCGACATGCAGCCAGTTCTGCTCGCGGGGGCCGACCTGCCCGCTGCTCCACCGCCGGTCGAAGGAGTCCCGGCGGTGCCAGCTGTTCGCGCCCCACGACCACCTCAGGAACTGGCCGCCGTCCACACCGAGCCGGCTGTCCTGCCCGAAGACGTCGAGACCGGCGCTCACCCGCTCCAGCAGCTGCCAGGCACGCCCCTCGCTCCGGGAGGCGCACCGCACCAGCAGCTGGATCCGCACGAGCCCGGTGTTGCCGTGCAGGCGTCCCAGCGCCTCCTCCGGCTCGACCGCGCGTGGCCGGGGCATCGGCATCCGGGAACCCGCGGAGGACTTTGACGACGGGTCGAGCAGGCTGAGCAGCTGGTAACGCAGCGAGTCCTCCGCGTCCGCCGCCACGATCGCCGCGTTGCGCGCGTTCTTCCGGGCGGCCTTGCGGCTGTCCTCCTGGGCTTCGTGCATCAGCTTCCACCGGCGCAGCTTCAGCTGCCACAACGGGATCGACTGGATGTCGAGGACGACCTCGGCCAGATCTCCCTGTTCGGCCCGGATGTCGCGGACGGCGTCGATCAGCGGCTGGAGCGGATCGGGAGCCATCGGCACCTCGCGCAGCGCGGCGGAGGGGCGCCCCTTGAGGACGAACTCGGCGCGCACCGCGACCAGGCGGCCGTCCTCCTCTTCCTTCTTCTTCTGCTGCTTCTCCAGCGCCACCTTGCCCTTCTTGCCGACGGCCTTCGCCTTGGCCCGGGCCTCCTTCGCCTCGGCCTTCAGTCGCTGTTGCAGCTCCTTGTTCTTCTTGTCGAGCCGGTCCTGTGCGGCCTGGGCGGCCACCGGATCGGCGGCCTCCTCGGCCTCGGCGACGGTGACCTCCTGGAACCGGCTGTCGGTGAGCAGGGTGGCGGCGGCCTCCGGCCCCTCGATCGAATACTCCAGCGGCACGCTGCCGTCCGCCCGCAGCCGTACCCGCACCCGGCGGGCTCCGTGAGGTGCCCACCACGGGCCCTTGCCGGCTGCCCGCATCAGCAGGGCGGTCTGGCGCCAGATGTCCTCGGTGCTCGGGTCGAACCGGCGGCTGGGAGTCAGGATGTAGCGGGTGCGCAGCGCGAGGGCGCGGCGCGTCAGGAACTGGTGGAGCACGCCGGCGGCCACGGCCACGGGGGTGATCAGGAGCAGGAGCGTCCCGGCGTTGTCGCCGCACCAGGCGGCCGCGTCGGACAGCCAGTTCATGACGCCCCAGGCCGCGCCCGATACCCCCTTCAGCATGCTGGTGTCGTTCTGGTCGTTCATCGCAGGGGCTCCCCTAGGTCGTCAGCGGTTGCTGTCGGCGAAGGAAACCCCGGACTCCTTGACGGACTCCTTGATGATCGAAGCCCGCCCGGTAACGACTGCGCATCAGGTGGTTATCAAAGCTCTGACCTGCAGTTTTTTGCGGGGCATCAAGGAATGGCGACGGTTCCCTTGATGCCCCATCACGGAGCCCCGCGAGGTCCTGCTGGCCTGCGACCAACCCCGGTTGCCCCACTGCCGGGCTGACCGCGTCGCCCCGCCGAGACCGCCAGCCCAGGCATCCACCGCTGCCGCTTCTACACGGCGGCGCCCACCTGGACCGCCGTCAGAGCGGCCGGGGCGCCAGGACAGCCCGGACGATCTCCTCCCAGGCCGCCTCGTTGGACGCCGGAGGCGCGGTCTTCCAGGCCAGCGCACGGGCGGCAACCAACTTGCCCACCTCCCGGGCCTGGCCGGCCAACCCCTCGTCCAGATGGTCGGCGTCGCCGTCCACGGAACCGGTGACGATGACCCGGCCGTAGAGGAAGTAGCTCGCACCGATGTCCATCCCGCGCCAGGCGCTGGCCAGTGCGGTGGCCACAACGTTCGGCGGCAGGCCCTCGTAGACCGCGTTGCCGTGCATCCACATCAGCGCCCGCCGATGGTAGACGCCCGGGTCCGGACTCCCGCCGAGACGGGTCGTCAGAACCCGTCGACGCAGAGCCGGATCGGCGGGCAGCTCGATCTCCTCAACCGGTCCGGCCGGGTCAATCTGCAGTGCGAGCATCGTGGTGGTCTCCTGGAGTCGATCCGGCTTCGCCCGGACGAACGGTGATGGTGGGGAACTCGGCCCGGCGGATCGGCCATGGGGAATCGAACAGCTGTACGCTGTCGGCCTCGCCCGGGGTCACGTACACGACGTCGCCGTGCTCCCCGTGGACCAGGTAGTGCCGGATCCCGCCGTCGGACAACGCCGCGGTGGCGTGCCCGATGCTGGTGAACCGTGGCATGCAAGCCTCCTTCGGCAGTCGTTACAGGTCGGCCCAGCCGCACCGATGACGCTCGGAGTCGGCCAACGGGCTCCAGACGGGCGCCGACGGACCGTGCTCCTCGATGTCGCGGAGCGTCGCCGCCCCGGCCGGGACGTTGCGCAGCAGGTTGACCACCCGGGCGTTGTCCCCGGCGGCCAACTGCAGGTCCTCGATCCGGTTGCGCATCGTGGTCTCCGAGCCGTTGGTCAGGACGAACAGCAGCCGGGGGAAGAGGGGATAGAAGTCCTGCCAGGCCGGCGGGGCGCCCTGGGCCTCGGTGGTGCCGCGCAGGCGCAGTGGGATCGGGGTGAGCTCGTAGAAGCGGGCGTAGGCGGTGAGCTTCGAGGTCAGCTGCTCGCTCACCTCCGTGCACCGGTCCAGCTCGACGAACGCACGCAGGTGCACCCGGCCCTCGTCCGTGGTAGCGGTGTAGCGCATCACGGCATCCGGCATCAGCGCGTCCCGCCGTGCCTCGGAGAGCCGGTGGTAGACCTCCGGCACCCAGTCGCGCGGTCCGTACTCGTCGCCGCGGCGCCGGGCGTCCCGGACGAACTCCACGTGCGTCCTGACGACGTCCAGCGTGTGGTCGGAGTTGAGCAGCGCCCGGTCCGCGTCGATCTTCGGCGGGGGAGAGCTCATGTTCCTCAGTTCCTTGAACTCGCCCGCGACCTCCCGGCCGGCGTCGGTCAGGAACCAGGTCCGCGGTCGGCCGCCCCCGAAGACCGGCTTGGTGACGTAGGCAATCAGACCCTTCCTGTGCAGGCCGGCCAGGCGCTTGTTGGCCCAGTTCGGGTTCTTGAACGGGCCGAGCAACTCCCGCAGCTGCTCCGATGTGACCAGGCGATGCTGGAAGAGCAGGGCCAGGGCCTGCCGGTCGAAGTTGTGTCCGTTGTGGCTGTCGGTGGTGGCGATCACGCCGGGCCCCTTCTCGAATCTCAGGCGCGTGTGCGGTCGGCACAGACAACCCCGGACTCCTTGACGCACCCCTTGATGGCGGCACGGTCATGGGGCTCGATTCGATAACGCCGCACGTCAAGGCATGGTCGGCACTACCTTGATGCCCTGTCAGCGACGGCGGATTCCTTGATGCCCGGCCTTGACGGGGCATCAAGGAATCACTTGCCCGATCCGTCCTTGAACTCGTGGAGCAGCTGGCGGCCCCGCTCGGCACTCACCCCGAGAGCGGCGCCGGCCTCGGCCGAGGTGAGCGCGGGGTTCTCGGCGAGCAGCTCCTGCAGCTTGGCCCGGCGCTCGTCGGCCTTGGCAAGCAGCGGCTGGGTACGACGCCGCGGGGCGCGGTCCGCCGATCCGGCCGGACGGCCGCCAGCCTTGGCCTCACCCTGAAGGAAACGGTCGTTCTGGTCCCAGCTCGTGATGGTCGAGCGCTTCCAGTGCTTCACACCGTGGACCACCGTGTCGGCCTCCGGGATGGAGGTGAGCCGCTCGCTCTTCCGGTTGGTTGAGGTGGCGTAGGTCCGCCAGGTCGAGATGGTGGGCCGGCGGTCCTCCGGAACCAGGAGGTAGGCCTCCTCCAGGTCGAACAGGTCGTCCTCGTCCTCGCGCGCCAGGGCGGCGACGACCCAACGGCCACCGGTGAACTCCAGGCGCAGCTGGGCGTTCAACGGCCAGGCGCCCTTCTCGTTGTACGCGACCAGCTTCGCGTTCACGTCGACGACCGCGTCCTCCGCGGCCTCGGGGACCTCGCCGGCCGCGTACACGCTGAACACCTCGACCCGGTCGAAGGCCGTGTCCGCGGCCGGAGCGATCCGGGTGCCATCGGCCACCGGGGCCGAGCTGCCCGCGCCGGTGAAGTAACCGGTGAGGAAGCTGCGCAGCAGCTCCAGCACCGACGTGTCCTCGACCGCCAGGTTGAACACCTCGTCGGGGTTTGCCGGCGTGATCAGCGGGATCTCCCGCTCCTCGACCGCGGCGAGCAGCTGCTCCTCGTCCCAGAAGCGGGTCTTGGCGCCGGGCCGGCTGATCGGCTGGGCGCGGAGTTTCTCCCAGCGGCGGGTGTTGGTGAACGTGCCCTTGCTGACGCCCATGAGGGATGCGGCCCGGTCGGTGTCGGCGGTGGTGCGGTTGGCGGGGATCATGGCGGAGTCCTCGGTGAAGTAGCGGGTGGGGCCGGCCCGATCGGGTGGCAACAAGACAACGGTATCGCACGAAAAACATGATCGGTACCTGTTGTACGGCTCATCATCGGATCCCGGACCCCGCCCGAGAGCGAACCGGGCCCTCCCGGCTGCCCTTAGCAGGCCGCTGACCAGCGGAAACCACGTGCCCACGCAACCTGCCATGCTCGTCCCGACATTGCCCTCGAAAGGGACGGACGAACCATCATGCGCAAGCAGGACCTCCAGGACGGCCTCGTCCGGCGCTACAACGCGATCGGGGCGGCCCGGGCCCACAACATCGACAACGAGATGCGCTACTACCGTCGACGGCTGGATCACTGGCGGCCCGAGCCAACGGCGCTACTTGATCCGCTACTTCCTGAGCTGGACGGCGAGCCACCGGCTCACCCGCAGGCTCACCGTCCCCTCGATCCCGCAGCAGGAGCCGCAGGCCCTGCTCGACGAGGACGACCGCTGGAGCCTCCTCCAGCGCTGCCTCACCGACGACGCCCTGCCCCTGGACGTCCGAGCAGCCGGCGCGATCACCCTGCTCTTCGGTCCGTCCACAGAGCGGCTCTGCCATCTGACGCCCAACCATCTACAGCGCGGCGGCAAGCACACCCACCTGATGCTCGGCCGCCACCCCGTGCTGCTGCCCCCGCGACTGGCCGGTCTGCTGCACCAGCTGGCGGAAGAGCCCCTGCCCGGCTCACGATCCCTGTTCGCCCAGGCTACCCCGGGCCCCCAGCTGCTGTTCCCGGGCCTGGTCCCAGGGAAGCCCATCTCGACCCACGCCATGACGCAGAAGCTCAACCGCCACGGAATCTCGGTCCGCGCGGCACGCAACTCCGCCCTCGCCGCGCTCGCCGCCGACCTCCCCAGCCCCATCATCGCCGACCTGACCGGCATGCACCGCCACACCGCGATCCGCTGGGTCACCTACGCCCGACGCGACTGGGCCGAATACCTCGCAGCACGCGCCGAGGACCAACAGGAAGGCAGACGATGACCGACCCGACCGTACGCAACGACAGGCGCACAGCCCAAGAAGTGCTCGACTACCTGCTCACCCACTTGAACGACGCCCTGCGCCGCCCGGGAATGTACGGCGGTGAGACCGCAATCAGGCTCTACCTCGACGCGGTGGCGTTCGCGGACGCCTCCGAGCAGGAGTGGCAGCAGGAACTGAAGGACCTGCAAACCCGCCGAGGATCCTCCTCCACCGGCGTGCGCGGAGCCTTTCAAGATCTCTGGGGTGATGCACACGAGGGCGCCGTGGCCTCGGTCTACGCCGAGATCGCACACCGCCAGGGATGGCTGCAACTCGACCGGACCCTCACCTCGGCCGAGCACCACGAGATCCGTCGCGTCAGCGAGACCTGGTGCCGCCAGGACCGTCTCCTCAGCGACGTCGTCACGGCCTTTGGTCCGCCCTCGGTCCTCTTCGGGGGGAACAATCCCAATTACCCCAAGACGCTTGCCTACGCGACCGACCAACGTGACGATAGTTTGCTCTGCTTCCACTTCTGGAACAGCTTCGCTGCGGATCCAAGCTCACCCTCAGTCTCCATCCATGCCGAACCCGTCCTCTGGGCCTTCAGGCATGGCGGCACTCTGTTCACTGACGGCTTCACCTTCACGCCGGAGGGATTCGCCCGCCGCGACTGGGCCGAGTCTCTCGCAGCTCGTGTTTACGAGGAGGGCGAGAGATGGGTGGAGGAGGACAAACGGTAGTTCCCGACCAGTTCCTACCCACGACTGGCACATCCTGCAAGCGGAGAAAATTCGGACCGCCACCAAATCCAGTGCAGAATCGGCAGGCCAAAGGCGATGCGCGCGCACCTTCAGAAGACAACGAATGGATAGGTTCGGCGAAATGTCACACGCGAAAGATGAAACAAGCGGCGCCGCTGCTGAACCGGCAGGTGGCAGCGAGAATCTCATGCGACGGATTGAGGTAACCGAGGAGTTTATCGAACTCGCCAATCGACTACTTGAAGTCGGCGACCTCAAGTGGTCAGAGGTGGTGGCCGACTACCGCCGCCTCGCCGTAAACGCATGCCTTCGCCGTCAGATCGAAAGCATGAAGGCCGCCACGATTCTCGCACGGCAGGACCTGGGGCATCTCGCCGTCTCATTTGTTCGCGCATCGCTTGAAGATGTCCTGTACCTTGGCTTCTTTGGGTCGCTGCCTCTTGAAGATTCACAAGAGCTCTTTCTGCTGCTGGGGAACTGGGATGCGACGCGGTCACTGCTGGCCCAACGCGCCTACGTCGGCGATGACGTCATGAAGGATCTCTGGTATCCGGAAGGATTTCTTGATTCCGCGGAGACCAAGCGAGACGAGGTTCGAGCAAGCCTGAAAGATCTACAGAAGCGCTACAAGTGGTCGGGGGGCATCCTTCCTGCCGCCGACTGGATTGCCGAGCGAGCAGGCAAGAAGGAGCTTTACGACTATCTCCATGCCGCTACCAGTCGAGCGCTACACTTTTCTGCTGGCGAGATTATGCGGCGAGGCTGGGGTCACCCCTCCGGCAGAATTACTACTAATAAGCCGGAGTTTCGATCGCATCTTGCATCGTTCGCGCTTGACCAGCTCTGGCGACTTTATGTGGAGTCCTGGGATGCCACTTCGCCCTTCTGGGAGAGTGCTGGCGTTAGTGGTGACGACAGCTTGAGCTTTTCTGATACTGAACCTGTGCTGAATCGCCTACTTTCGTTGGGGAAGGTTCCGCTCGTCCACACTCATGAATGGAACCTGACTCCTGAGGGGCCCTTGCGCTGACTACGGGACGCAAGCGGTGCTGCGATCGACGTTCCCAGTCCCGTCCGGACCGGGCGGAACTGGGAACGGCCGGCAGGCTGACCGTCAAGTCGGTGACGGGTCAGGTGCAGGTCCCCTGCTCGCACTTCGGGTCGTCACGTGGCGAGGGAATAGCGCTCCTAGAGATCTCGGTTCCCGGTGGCGAGTAGTCGGTGGACGTTGGGGGGTAGCTCCTCGGGTCTGCGGAGCTCGGCGAGTTGGGTCTGCAGGGCCTGGATGGCTGTACGCAACCATGACGAAGGCTCATCGCCGGTGTGCGGGTCTATGTCGTCATGGTGCGCGCCCTCCCGCCGGAGACGACGGCCAGCAAGCGAGGCACCGCGAAGGTGGTGACCCTGACCCGCGACCTGGTGCAGCAGGCGGTGACCGGAGACCCGGACGAGAGCTGACGCACGGCGTCGGGGGGGGGCGGCGGGGGGGGACCGCGGCCG
>NZ_JBHYKG010000265.1:0-2733 GCF_042741245.1 Kitasatospora sp. NPDC058965 | reverse complement strand
TCGGGTTTTGTGTGCCCCCCGCCGGTGTGGGGGGGTGCGGGGGGGGTGCCCGTCCCCCGTGTCTTTTCGTCCCGGCGGGGGGGGGGGGGGGGGGGGGGCCCCCCCGCCCCCCCCCGACACCGGCTCAGGCGACCGGCAGCAGCCCCGCACCCGACACCGGAGGTGCCGCCACTGCGGCCCGCGCCGACCGCCATGCCGTTTCGAAACCGTCGCGCGCCTTGGTGGGCACGCTGGCCGGGGCGGCGACGAACTGCCGCTCGACCGCGGGGAAGCGCTCACCCCGCTGAAGGGTGACCACCCGGTCGAAGCCGAAGGCGTAGCCGTCCACGACGCTCGCGGTGTGCACCAGCTCCCGGCCGGGGGCGGAGGCGAAGCGGTCGAGCGAGGCCTTCGCCAGACGGCGCGGAAGCACCCCGACCCGGCGGACCGAGCGCCACACCGTGCCCTTCTTCTGGGGGTCGTAGCAATCGGGAACCCGGCGGGTGCACGACTGCTTGGGCAGGCCCCGGCATGCCTTGCACCGCGGGCGCGGCTCGCCGTGCTGCTGCTCGTAGGCGAGGCAGGCCGCGCAGCGCGGCCCGTGCCAACTCCGGCACCAGGCGGAGCGGCCGGGGGTGAGAACGCGCCGTACCTCGTAGACGCTCCACGGCCCGGAGTCCAGGCGGGCGGCCAGGAGGTCGAGCGCCCGGCTGTTGCCGGCCTGGTGGAGCTGGTGGCGCAGCGAGGAGTTGGCGTAGAGCGTGAACAGCGGGTTCAGGGCCTGGGCGGTGTACTCCAACAGCGCGGCCTCCACGATCTGCTCGGGGAAGCGCGCGGCGCGGGCCATGTGGTCGGGCAGCGATCCGCTGGACGTGGGGTACGGACAGGCCCAGCAGTAGCTCTTGGGCCACGTCACGCCGAAGCGTTCCCGCAGGTAGGACAGCAGTTTCAGCCTGTCCCAGCCCCAGTTGATCAACGGGTACCAGGGGTTGCGTCCCGTCTTGCCGTACGACCGGTCGACGCGCGCCCGGCCGGTCTCGCCGGCCTCGAAGCCGATGATGTGGCGGAAGCTGCCGGTGAGGTTCAGCTCGAACCACAGGTCCAGTGGCTCTCCCTTGCTGTGCACGGAGCACAGCCTGGCGCCTCCGTACATCGGGATGGTGCCGGACAGTTGTAGGTCGAGCAGCAGGCTCCACTCCCCGCTGGTGCGGATCGTGGTCGGGGTACGGGTGTCGGTCAGGATCTCGATGCCGTCCTTCGCGATCGAGTGGCCGCCGCGGGCGATCTGGACCAGCCTGACGCGCTTGGCGCGCAGCAGCGGGAGGATGTGCCGCTCGGCCAGCTCGACGCTGTCGGGCCACTCCATTCCCGTGACGGCGTTGATCACAATCAGGTCCGAGAGGTCGGGGCGGAGCCCGAAGGCCACCGGGTCCTCCAGCATGCGGACCAGGATCGCGGTGGAGTCCGCGCCGAGCCCCCAGCACAGGACGGTCTGGTCGCAGGGGGCGGGTTCGGGGAAGGCGTTCTCGGGGGCGAAAAGCGTGAGCTGACTGGTGGGCATCGGCGCTCCGCATGGTGAGGGGACTCCTGGCGGCGGTTGCCGCACGAGGTGCCCGGCCGGTTCGAAGGGTGAGGTCCGGGGCCAACCGGACCAATAAGAGAAGTATATCAGTTCACGAGCATGATTGATAGAGGATTAGCCATCTGACCTGCATGGATTCCCCATGCTCTGCCTGTGCGGCGGGTACGGGGCGGCGGCACCGGCCGGCTGCCGCCCCGGGATGTTCACCGCAGTGCGGCCAGCGCGAGCAGGGCGAGGTCGGTGCCGCCGCGCAGGCGCAGGTCGACCTGTGCGCAGTCGCCGCCGCCCAGGCCGGGGTTGAGCCTGATCTCCGCGTGCGGCGCGTGCGGCGCGCTGGTGCGGGAGGTGAGCCGGGTGGTGCCGGCGGCCTTGGCGTCGGTCGGGAGCAGCGGCCAGGTTGCGGCGAGGCGCCGGGCGGCTGCCCCGCGGACATCGGCGGCGGGCCCGCCGACGGGCCGGGTGTCCAGGGCCAGGCGCAGCAGGCGCTCGGCGTAGGGGAGCCGGAGGCGCTCGGCCCGGACGACGACGGCGTGGTCGCCGGAGGGTGCTGCGGTGATCCGGGTGCCGCCCAGGTTCCAGTGGACCGTGAAGCCGCCGGCCTCGGTGTCGGTGACGGTGCGGCGCTCGGGGGCGAGGGGGCTGGTGCACAGCTCGTACCGGAGCTCCCGCCGGAGGGCGAGGCCGTCCGTGCCCAGCCCGGCGGCGAGGGCCGCCCGGTCGGCGGCGGGCAGGTGGTGGCGGGCCGCGGCTGCGAGGAGGTGGCGCGGGTGGGCGCGGCGGCCGGGGACGGCGGCGGCCTGCAGCGGGGCGCAGCCGGCGGGCCAGGCCGCCATCTTGACCGTGCCGCAGGGGCTGGTGGTGAGCAGCAGGGTGCGGGTGCCGTCGGTCAGCCCGGCTGCGGCCAGGCCGTCCAGCTCGGCTCCCGGTGCCGGGTGCCAGGACCTGCCCGCCCGGGCGGGCAGGTGGCCGGCGGTGGCGGCGGCGAGCTCCTCGGCGTCGCGGAGCTGAGTTGTCAGGCGCATGACTATGTCTCCTCGGTGGGATCTCGGTTCGAAGGGGGCCGTGCCGACGGGGCCAGCCGTCGGCACGGCGCGGGCGCGGTGCTGCTCAGAACAGGGGGTCGGGGTCGGTGGGCGGTTCGGGGGTGTGTCTTATAAAAATCTGACGCGGCC
>NZ_JBHYKG010000264.1:0-12296 GCF_042741245.1 Kitasatospora sp. NPDC058965 | reverse complement strand
GATCTTGTCGGATCAGCGCGCGGTGGTGGGCGCCCGGCTGGGCGTGCCGGCGGATCGTCCTCGTACTGGGTCGTACTTGGATGATTCGCCGGTGCGTCCAGGCGGGATGCCCGGCGCCGCGCGCCCGGCAAGATCCGAAAGAGAGGGCCTAGGGCTGGACCTTCGAGAGCAGGGCCGTGCGGACCGTGCCGGCAGTCTCGGTGCCCGCGTACTCCAGGGTGCCGTCCTGCCCGAGGTCGAGCGTCACGGCCGGTTGCGTGCAGGCGCTGCCGTTGCCGGCCTCGCCCACGCCGCGGCCCAGGGTGAGCCGGCTGTCCATCCGCTGCAAGGTCCCGTAGTCCACCCGGCAGCTGGACTTGTCGTCGAAGACGAAGACGGCTGTCACCATGGTGGCGCCGGCCTGCGCCGGCCGGGCGACGGTGAACTTCACGGTCCCCGCCGGGCTTCCGGTCAGCGTGCCCTGCCAGTCTCCGTAGAAGCCGGCGAGCGCCTGGTCCGCCACCGTCCCGGCAGAGGACTGGCCACCGTCCTTGCTGGCGCTGCCGCCGTTGCCGAGGTACGCCGCGGTGACCACCGTGCCCGTGATCGCCAGCGTCCCGAGCGTGGCGAGCACGTTGCGCCGCCGCGCGACCCGCCGGTGCTCCGCTTCATCCTGCAGCGCCCAGCGCTCCCGCCGCGCCTGCTCCCTCGCCTCGCGCTCCTCCTCCTTGGTGCGCTGCGCCTGCTGCCGGCCCAGGACGTCCGCGACGCGGTTCTGCTCGGCGTGCCGCTGCTCCGTCCGCTCCTGCAGGAGGTCGGCCACCCGGTCCCGGGGCGGTGCGGCCGCCGCTCCAGTGCCCCGGGCGGTCGGCGGGTGGGCGGGCCGTTCCGCCGACAGCCTGCGGGTGCCCACCTCCTCCACGGCCGCGTCCAGGTCGAGCAGTTCGGCCATCCGACGGGAGATCTGCGCCAACAGCGGTGCGGTCAGCCAGCCCTGCTCCAGCAGCCCGCGGGCACCCTGCGGGGCCAGCCGCGCCGCCAGTTGGGCCGGGGTCGGCCGCAGCGTCGGGTCCTTGGCCAGGCAGGCCGCCGCGATCTCACGCAACTCACCATGCATTGAGCCGAGTTCCGGCTCACCGTGCGCCACCAGATAGAGCAGGGTGGCCGCGCTGTCGGCGTGGAACGGGCCGCGCCGGGTCGCCGCGAAGACCAGCACCGCACCGAGCTGGAACACGTCCGAGGCGGCGCCCAGCGGCCGTCCCTCGACCTGCTCCGGCGACATGTAGCCGGGCGAACCGATCAGGTACCCGGACTGGGTGAGCCCGGCCGTGCCGCTGCCGTCCAAAGCACGCGCGATGCCGAAGTCGATCAGCACCGGGCCCTGCGGCGACAGCATCACGTTGGACGGCTTGATGTCCCGGTGGATCAGCCCCAACCCGTGCACCGCACCCAGCGCCTCCGCCAGGCCCGCCACCAGCGCCCGCACGCCCTGCTCGTCCAGCGGTCCGAACTCGGCGACCGCGTCCTGCAGCGCCGGGCCGGCCACGTAGCCGGTGGCCACCCACGGCTCGGCCGACTCGGTGTCGGCGTCCAGCACCGGCGCGGTCCAGGCCCCGCCCACCTTGCGCGCCGCCGCCACCTCCCGGCGGAACCGGCCCAGGAACTCGGCGTCCGCCGCCAGGTCCGCCCGCACCCGCTTGACCGCGACCGTCCGCCCGCCGGGGCTGCGCCCGAGGTAGACCTGTCCCATCCCACCGGCCCCGAGCCGCCCGAGCAGCCGGTACGGTCCCACGACCGACGGATCCCCCGACACCAGTGGTTGCATCTGTCTTCCCCCGTGACTGCCCGACTGATCCGCCCGATCATTGCGGCCACCGGCCCGCCCGGGCAAATCCCTCCCGGCGCCTGCCTGTTGGGCCCACTTTGCCCGACCTATCGATATTCGATAGATTCCCATCGAGATTCGATGGAGGAACGGCTATGGGAAACCTGACGGTCCGCGCACTGCGCGCCGTGCTCGCAGTGGTGCTCACCGGCACCGTACTCATCCAGGTGTTGATGGTCTGGGCCTTGGCCACCAAGCCGGGGGACGGATCGCTCCCGCTGACCGCGTTCCGGGTGAGCACCGTCCTGGGGCTGGCGTCGGCCCAGGTCGCGCTGGTCTGCGTCTGGCGACTGGTGGCGATGGTGCGGCGCGGCACCGTCTTCTCCCACGCCGCCTTCCGCTACGTGGACGGCGTGATCGGCGCGATCGTGGCGGTCTCCCTCGTGTGGTTCACGGTCACGGCCGTCAACGCGCCGGGCCAGCGCGACGACCCGGGCGTCACGCTGATCATGGGCGGCATCGGCCTGGCCATCCTCGGAGTCGCCCTCATCGTGCTCGTGCTCCGGATGCTGCTCGCCCAGGCCGTCGCCCGCGATGTCGAAGCGACGCACCTGCGGGCCGAGTTGGACGGGGTGATCTGATGCCGATCACCGTCGACATCGACGTGATGCTGGCCAGGCGGAAGATGTCCGTGGGCGAGCTCGCGGACCGCGTGGGGATCACCCCGGCCAACCTGGCCGTCCTCAAGAACGGCCGCGCCAAGGCGGTCCGCTTCGCCACCCTCGCCGCCCTCTGCGAGGCACTCGACTGCCAGCCGGGCGATCTGCTCCGCTGGGAGGCGGAGCACCCCGCAACCCGATGACCGGCCGCCACGGACGGTCGGGGCCACAGCCGCAGCCACAGCGACGGCGACAGCAACAGCAACAGCAACAGCAACAGCAACCGTGCATCGCGACCCCAAATCCACCCCGGGCCACGCCACTTCGAGATATGTTACTAGCCAGTAGCATCCAACGGGCGCAGTCCCGCATCGGAGGGGGCATCCCATGCTGATCGACTTCCTTCCCGACCCCACCCTCTACCCGTTCGAGTCACGGTGGTTCGACTCGTCCGCCGGTAGGCTCCACTACGTCGACGAGGGGACCGGTCCGACGCTCCTCCTCTGCCACGGCGCGCCGACCTGGAGCTTCCTCTACCGCCGCATCATCACCGCCCTTCGCGCCCGGTACCGGTGCATCGCCGTCGACCACCTCGGGTTCGGGCTCTCCGAACGTCCGGCCGGCTTCGGCTACACGATCCCCGAGCACACCGCCGTCCTCGGCGAGTTGATCGACCATCTGGAGCTGGACGACTTCGTCCTGATGGGCCACGACTGGGGCGGACCGATCGGCCTGGGCGCGGTCGTGCCGCGGGCGGACCGGGTGCGGGGGCTCGTCCTGGGCAACACGGTGTTCTGGCCGGTCGAGGCGGTGGCCAACCGGGCGTTCAGCGCGGTCATGAGCAGCCGCCCGATGCAACGGCGGATCCTCGAACGGAACTTCCTCGTCGAGCGCGTGCTGCTCGCCGAACTCGGGGGCCGGCTCACCGCGGCGGAGGCCGAGCACTACCGCGCGGTGCAGCCCGACGCGGCGGCCAGGCGCGGCCTCGCCGTGATGCCCGGCCAGATCCGCGCCGCGCGCCCCCTCCTCGAAGAGCTCGCCCAGCAGGTGCCCGCCCTGCTCGGCAGCAGGCCGACCCTGCTGGCGTGGGGGATGCGGGACATGGTGTTCCGCCCGCACGCCTGCATCCCGCGGATGCGCGCGGCCTTCACCGATCTGGACGTCGTCGAGCTGCCGCAGGCCCGGCACTTCGTCCAGGAGCACGCGCCGGACGCGATCGCCTCGGCCATCGCCCGACGGTTCCCCAGTACCCCCTAGACCGGCACCAGCGGCCGGCGCCCGGGTGCCAGCGGCGGCACCCCGACACCCCGACACCCCGACACCCCGACACCCCGGGCCGCCTACCGCACCCGGGCCGCCTACCGCACCCGGACCTCCGCATGCAGCCGGCGCCGGTGGTCCACCACCCGGGTCGGGCCGGTCAGGCGGACCCGGACCGCCTGCCGCACGTCCGTGCTCGACGCCGCCAGACGGAACTCCACCTCGCCCGCCTCCACGATGCGTTGACCGTCCCGCCCGGTGAAGGACGCGAGGTCGGCGGGGACGGTGAGTCGCAGCTCGGCGGACTCGCCGGGTGCCAGCGGCACGCGGCGGTAGGCGATCAGGCGCTGCACGGGCTGCACCACCGACGCGACCGGATCGTGCAGGTAGAGCTGGACCACCTCGGTCCCCGCCCGCACCCCCGTGTTGCTGACGGTCAGCGAGAGTGCGAACTCACCGTAGGTGGGCGCCGTGTCCTGCTCCACCGTCACCTCCGACCAGGCGAACTCCGTGTACGAGAGCCCGTGCCCGAATCCGTAGGCAGGGGTCGGATCGGTGCTGGACACCGCGCTCGCCATCCCCAACCGGGCCGACAGGTAGCTCGCGGGATGGACCCCCGGACGAGCCGGGATGCTGACCGGCAGCCGGCCGGACGGGTTCACCCGCCCGCTCAGCACTCCCGCGACCGCCCGCGCACCCTCCTCCCCGGCGAAGAACGACTGCACGATCGCCGCCGCCCCGGACGCCGCCCGGCCCAGCGCGTAGGGGCGCCCCGCCAGCAGCGTGACCACCACCGGGGTGCCCGCATCGAGCACAGCGTCCAGCACCTCCTGCTGGCCGCCGGGCAGTTCCAGCGACTCCGCGTCGCACCCCTCGCCACTCGTGCCGCGCCCGAACAGCCCCGCCCGGTCCCCCAGCGCCAGCACCACCACGTCGGCCCGCCGCGCCAGTTCCACCATCGCAGCGATGCCGTCCACGCCGCCCGCACCATCGACGCCGTCAACGCCACCCACACCGCCCCCACCGTCGACGCCGTCGACGCCACCCACTCCGCCCGCACCGCCGACGCTCAGCACCTCCGCCTCCGGGAACTCCTCCCGCACCCGCTCCAGCAGCGTCGGCAGCGCGATCCCCAGCGGCACCTCGGGGTGCGCGCTCCCCACGTGCACCGGGAACGCGTAGCACCCCAGGAACGCCAGCGGCGTGTCCGCGTTCGGCCCGATCACCGCGATCCGGCGGGCACCGGGGCCCAACGGCAGCACCCCCTCGTTCCGCACCAGCACCACCGCCCGCTCCGCCACCCGCTCCGCCAGCGCGCGGTTCTCCGGCGGGTCCAGGTCCACCCGCCCCCGCACCGAGCCCTCCGCCCCCCGCCCCGGCACCGCGTCGCCGTCCACTCCCGTCACCCCGGCCAGCACCGGCGGTACCGGTGACCAGTCCGGGTCCAGCAGGCCCAGCTCCACCTTCTGCACCAGCACCCGCCGCAGCGCCCGGTCCACCACCTCCTCCGCCACCCGCCCGTCCGCCACCGCGTCCAGCAGCGGCTGCCCGAAGGTCCGCACGGTCGGCAGTTCCACGTCCACCCCGCTCGCCAGCGCCAGCGCCGCCGCGTCCGACCAGTCCTCGGCCACCCCGTGCAGCAGTTTCAGGAACGCGATCCCGAAGTAGTCGGCCACCACCGTCCCGGCGAAGCCCCACTGGCCCCGCAGCAGCCCGGTCAGCAGCTCCGGGTCCGCCGCCGACGGCACCCCGTCCGTGTCGGTATAGGCGTGCATCACCGACCGCGCCCCGCCCTCCCGCACCGCCATCTCGAACGGCGGCAGGATCACGTCCGCCCGCTCCCGCGTGCCCATCCCCACCGGGGCCAGGTTGCGGCCGGCCCGGGACGCGGAGTACCCGGCGAAGTGCTTCAGGGTGGCGACCACCCCGGCCGACTGCAGGCCCTGCACGTACGCGGTGGCGAGGGTGCCGACCAGGTAGGGGTCCTCACCGATCGTCTCCTCCACCCGCCCCCAGCGTGCGTCCCGCACCACGTCCAGCACCGGGGCGAGCCCCTGGTGCGCCCCGACCGACCGCAGGTCCCGCCCGATCGCCGCGGCCATCTCCCGGATCAGCTCGGGGTCGAAGGTGGCCCCCCAGGCGAGCGGCACCGGATAGGCGGTGGCCCCCCAGGCGGCGAAGCCCGCCAGGCACTCCTCGTGCGCCAGGGCCGGGATGCCGAACCGGTTGGCCGCCGCGATCCGCTGCTGCGAGCGCTGCAACGACAGCGCGCCCAGCCCCGGGTCCACCGGAGCGCTGCCGAACGGCCGGGTCAACTGGCCGATCCCGTGCGGCAGCAGCTCCGCCAGGTCCACCGCCTCCTCCATCTCGTGCTGGTGCGGGGCGACTTCGCCGCCGTCGGCAGCGGCGCCGACCCACACGCCCACCAGCTGGGCCACCTTCTCCCGCAGCGTCATCGCCGCGATCAGCGCCTCGGCCCGCTCCCGCGCCGACAGCGAGACGTCTC
The DNA here is from genome assembly GCF_042741245.1 of Kitasatospora sp. NPDC058965. Classification (NCBI taxonomy): domain Bacteria; kingdom Bacillati; phylum Actinomycetota; class Actinomycetes; order Kitasatosporales; family Streptomycetaceae; genus Kitasatospora; species Kitasatospora sp. NPDC058965. The sequence goes on along the minus strand of NZ_JBHYKG010000264.1, from coordinate 6,067 downwards.
GCCAGGGCTCCACCCGCCCGGATTCCACTCGCCAGGACTCCATTCGCCCGGATGCCATCTGATGCTCCGTCACTTTCCGCCGACCCCCATCAGCCCCTGGACCAGGGCGCGGCGGGCGAACAGGTAGACGACCAGCACCGGGAGCATCGACAGCACCACCGCGGCCAGCAGGCCGGGCGCGTCGACCCCGTGCTCGGTCTGGAAGTTGTACAGGCCCAGCGTGATCACCTTGGTCGCGTCGGACTGGGTGAGCACCAGGGGGAACAGGAAGCCGTTCCAGGCCTGCAGCGCGGCGAAGACCACCACGGTGGCCAGCCCGCCCCGGGACAGCGGCAGCACCAGCTGCCAGAACACCCGCCGCGGCGAGGCTCCGTCCACCGCCATCGCCTCGTACAGCTCGGGGGTGATGTCGCGCATCGTGCCGGTGAGCACCAGGGTGCAGATCGGCAGGCAGAACGCGGCGGTCGGCAGCACCACCCCGGTCAGGTCGTCGTAGAGCCCGGCTTGGCTGATCACGTAGAACATCGGCACGATCACCGCCTGGGCCGGGATCGCCAGCCCGAGCAGGAACAGCCGGAAGATCCGCGCGCTGCTCCGCCCGCGCCCGCGCACGATCGCGTAGGCCAGCGGCGGGACCAGCAGCAGCACCAGCGCCACCACGCTGACCGTGACCACCAGGGTGTTGACCAGGTCCCGGCCGAAGCCGCCGGAGAAGGCGTGCAGGTAGTTGTCGAGGGTGAAACGGTGCGGGAGGCTCAGCGGCCCGTTGGTGGCGTAGTCGGACTGACTGCGCAGCGTGGTGAGCAGCAGCACGTACAACGGCAGGCCGACCACGCCGAGCCAGACCAGCGAGCCGAACCCGGCCAGGTAGTTGGGGCGCCGGCGCATCAGATCCCCTCCACCGTGCTGCGCATCGTGTCGTAGCCGGACAGCCGCACCAGCACCAGCGAGATCAGCGTGGCGACCACCACCAGCACCAGTGCGATCGCCGACGCACCGCCGAAGTCGAAGGCCTTGAAGCCCTGTTGGTACATGTAGTAGGCGCTGATGGTGGTGTCGGTGCCCGGGCCGCCCTGGGTGAGGATGAGCACCGTGTCGAAGGTGGTCAGCCCGCCGACCACCATCAGCACGGTCGAGGTGACCACCGTGTTGCGCAGTTGGGGCAGCGTCACGTGCCAGAACCGCCGCACCCGGCCGGCCCCGTCGACCTCGGCGGCCTGGTACAGCACGGGTGGCACGGCGCGGGCGGCGCCCTGGTAGATCAGCGTGTGCAGCGGGGTCCACTGCCAGGCGCCGACGAAGGCCAGCACGCCGATCGCGCCGCTGCGGCTGCCCAGCAGGTTGCCGTCGCCGAACAGCCAGGGTGCCTCGGCGGGCAGGCCGAAGTTGGGGTCCAGCAGGGCCCGCCAGAGCACCGAGACGGCGGTGGCGGAGAGCAGCAGCGGGACGAAGTAGATCGCGGACAGCACCGCCCGGTTGCGCTGGTGGCCGGCGGCCCAGACGCCGAGCAGCAGGCTGATCGGCGTCTGCACCAGCACGCCCAGGGCGGTCAGCAGTGCGCTGAGCCACAGGCTCTTGAGCAGCACGGGGTCGTGCACCAGCGCGGTCCAGTTGGCGAACCCGGCGGCGCTCGGCGCGCCGAGCCCGTTCCACCGGGTGAAGGAGAGCACGGCCACCAGGACCAGCGGCAGGACGGCGAAGACGGCGAAGTAGGCGGTGGCGGGCAGTGCCCACAGCGGGCCGGGGCGGGTGGCCCCGGCCGGGCCGCGCGCACGGAGGCGGATCATCGCGGGTGGCTCCCGAGTCGGCGGGCGGTCAGGGAGTGGGCAGGGCCTGCATGGCCTTGACGAAGCCGTCGGCGTCCAGTTGGCCGTCGAAGAAGCGCTGCACGGCCTGGTGGATCGGGGTGATGGCGGCGGGCGGGTACGCCTGGTCCCAGGAGAGCTGGAACGACGGCGCCTGCTTGACCAGGTCGTACTGGTACGTCGAGTACGCCGGGGAGGCCGACGTGCCGAGGAACTGCGGGGTGTTGGTGGTGGTCGGCAGGTTGCCGATGGCCAGCTGGGCCTTCACGAACTGGTCCGAGTACATCAGCTTGAGGAACTGGGCCACGGCCTCGGGGTGCTTGGTGGTGCTGCGCACCGAGTAGAAGTTGTTGGTGTTGCCGACCAGGTCGTTGGGATCGCCCTGCCCGGCGACCACGCTCGGGAAGGCGCTCCAGCCGAGCTTGTCCTTGGCGAAGTCCGGGTTGCTCGACTGCTGGGTGGCGTACTCCCAGGAGCCCATCAGCTCGAAGGCGGCCTTGCCCTTGGCCAGCAGGGCGGGCGAGCCGCCGTCGGTGAACTTGACCGAGTCGTAGGTGGAGCCGAACGCGCCGGCGTCGATCAACTGCTTGAGCAGGGTGAGCGCCTTGCCGGCCTCGGGGCTGGACCACGCGCTCGGGTCGCCGCCGACCGCCTTCTGGAACAGCCCGGGTCCGGCGACCCGGTCGAAGACGTACTCGAACCACATCAGGGTGGGCCACTGGTCGGCGCCGCCGAGCGCGATCGGGGTCAGGCCCTTGGCCTTCAGGGTGCGCACCTCGTCCAGCAGTTGGTCCCAGCTGCCGGGCGGGGTGAGTCCGTTGTCGGCGAGCACCTGCTTGTTGTCGAAGAGCAGCACCGGCTGGGTGCCGCGCATCGGGATGCCGTAGGACTTGCCGCCGATCACCGCGGTGTCGAAGACCGCGGGCAGGAAGCTGGACTTGAGCGCCGGGTCCTTGGCGATCAGGTCGTCCAGCGGCATCAGCAGGCCGGCCTTGACGAACGGCGCGATGCTGCCGCCGCCCCAGTTGAAGAAGACGTCCGGCGCCTGCGCCGTGGTGATCACCGTCTGCAGCTTGGTCTGGTAGTCGGCCCCCGGGATGGTGTCCAGCACGGCCTTCACGGAGGAGGTCTTGTTGAAAGTTTCGACGATCTGCTTCTCGACGGTGTTGCCCGCGTCGCCGTAGACCAGGACGTGGATGGTGCCGGAGTCGCCGCCGCCGCTCGCGGTGGCGCCGGAGCCGCAGGCGGCGGTCAGCGCCAGGGCGGCCGTGCAGGCCACGGTGCTGACCACCAGTCGGGGGCGGGGGAATCGAGTGCGTCCAGCGGTCGAGGGGAGTCTCATCGCCTGCCTGCTTTCGATTGTTTCGGAGACAATGCCGAATGTTGTGCGGAAACGTAGGCGTGACAGTCGGGTGCGTCAAGGGTCTGCGCAGGGTCGGGTCCTTGCCCCCGCGGCCCCGCCAGGAGCTACCATCCGTCCCGTGAAACGTTCAGCGGACGGAAATCCGCAGGCAGCGACCGAAATGGAGGCGGCAGTGACGGGGACGGCGACACTGGCCGAGATCGCCCGCGAGGCGGGCGTCTCGGCTCCGACTGTTTCGAAGGTGCTGAACGGCCGGGCGGACGTCGCCCCGGCCACCCGGGAACGGGTCGAGGAGCTGCTGCGCCGGCACGGCTACCGCCGTCGGCGCGGCGCCGCCCAGGCCGCCCCGCTGCTGGAGCTGGTCTTCCACGAGCTGGAGAGCGCCTGGGCGATGGAGGTGATCCGTGGGGTGGAGAACGTGGTCCGCGCCGAGGGGCTTTCGCTGGTGCTCTCCGAGTCCGCCGGGCACCTGAGCCTGGGCCAGTCCTGGGTGGACGGGGTGCTCGCCCGCCGGCCGACCGGGGTGGTGCTGGTGCTGTCCGGCCTGGACCGCGCCCAGCGGGAGCAACTCACCAGCCGGGACATCCCGTTCGTGGTGATGGACCCGGCCGGCGACCCGGGCCAGGAGGTGCCGGCGGTGGGCGCCACCAACTGGAACGGCGGGCTGGCCGCCACCCGCCACCTGCTGGAACTGGGCCACCGGCGGATCGCGGTGATCGCCGGTCCTGGCCGGATGATGTGCAGCCGGGCCCGGGTGGACGGCTACCGCGCGGCACTGGAGACCGCCGGGGTGCCGTTCGACCCGGCCCTGGTCCGCGAGGGCGACTTCCACCACGAGGCCGGGTACGCCGCCGGACTGGAGCTGCTGCGGATGCCCGACCGGCCGACCGCCGTCTTCACCGGCAACGACCTGCAGGCGCTCGGGCTCTACGAGGCCGCCCGGGAGCTTGGGCTGCGGATCCCCGAGCAGCTCAGCGTGGTCGGCTTCGACGACCTGCCGCTGGCCCGCTGGGTCGGCCCGCCGCTCACCACGGTGCGCCAGCCGCTCACCGAGATGGCCGAGGTGGCCACCCGGATGGTGCTCGACCTGGCGCGCGGGAACCGGCCCAGCACGGTGCGGGTCGAGCTGGCCACCACGCTGGTGGAGCGGGACAGCACCGCGCCGCCGGCCGGCTGACGGTCCGCCGGGTCGTGGGGCGGGCGGTCGGGTCGCGGGGCGGACCGTCGGCGGGGACCGGTTGACGGACCGTCGGGGTGGCCGCTACGGTCACCGCGGCATTCGGTAACGTGCTCGAAACTTTCGGGGCCTTCCTGCCCCGCAGCACGGCCGTGCCACGCACCACCGCTCGTCCGCTCCCCCACCCGACGCGGAAGGACAACCACGGTGCCCGACACCCCGCAGACCACCCACCACTCCCGCACCGCCAGGCGCACGCTCGTCGCCGCGGCCGGCGCCCTCGCCGCCGGCGCGCTGCTGATCTCCGGCCTCGGCGGCTCGGCCGGCGCCGCCGGGACCAGCCTGAAGACGCTGGCCGAGGCCGACAGTCGCTACTTCGGTACCGCGCTGACCCAGTCCAACCTCTCCGACTCGACGCTGACCGCGGTCGCCTCGGCCCAGTTCGACATGGTGACCCCCGGCAACGAGATGAAGTGGGACACCACCGAACCGTCCAACGGCACCTTCAACTTCGCCCCCGGCGACCAGATCGTCTCCTACGCCAAGGCCAACGGGATGCGGGTGCGCGGGCACAACCTGGTCTGGCACAGCCAACTGCCCTCCTGGGTCAGCAGTCTGCCGACCGGTCAGGTGCAGGCGGCGATGGAGACCCACATCACCACCGAGGCCACCCACTACAAGGGGCAGGTCTACTCCTGGGACGTCGTCAACGAGCCGTTCAACGACGACGGGACGCTGCGCCAGGACGCCTTCTACACGGCGATGGGCAGCGGCTACATCGCGGACGCGCTGCGCACCGCGCACGCGGCCGACCCCGCCGCCAAGCTCTACCTGAACGACTACAACATCGAGGGCGAGAACGCCAAGAGCGACGCCCTCTACAGCCTGGTCTCCTCGCTCAAGAGCCAGGGCGTGCCGATCGACGGCATCGGCCTGGAGAGCCACTTCATCCTCGGCCAGGTGCCCTCCACCATGAAGGCCAACATGCAGCGCTTCACCGCGCTCGGCCTGAACGTGGCGGTGACCGAGCTGGACGACCGCATCCAACTCCCGGCCTCCAGCGCCAACGTGACCCAGCAGGCAGCCGACTACACCACCGTGGTGAACGACTGCCTCGCGGTCTCCGGCTGCGTGGGCGTCTCGCAGTGGGGCGTCGGCGACGCCGACTCCTGGATCCCCGGGTTCTTCTCCGGCTACGGCTCGGCAACCATGTACGACGCGAACTACCAGCCCAAGCCCGCGTACTACGCGGCGGTGGCAGCCCTGGGCGGCAGCACGCCCACACCCACGCCCACGCCCACCCCGACGCCCACCCCCACCCCCACGCCGACCCCGACCCCGACCCCGACCCCGACCGGGGGCTCGTCGGCCGGCTGCAAGGTCGTCGACGCGGTCAACGCCTGGAACACCGGGCTGACCGAGAACATCACCCTCACCAACACCGGCACCAGCACGGTCAACGGCTGGTCGCTCGGCTTCACCCTGCCGTCCGGCCAGAGCCTGGTCTCGGCCTGGAACGCCACGGTCAGCCCGAGCAGCGGCACGGTCACCGCGACCAACCTGTCGTACAACGGGACGCTGGCACCGGGCGCCTCGACCACGATCGGGTTCCAGGCGAGCCACACCGGCAACGCCGCGGCCCCGGCGGCCTTCACGCTCAACGGCACGACCTGCAGCCTTGGCTGACAGTGCGTCACCGGTGGCGGCCGCTCCCCACGGCGG
>NZ_JBHYKG010000263.1:0-12327 GCF_042741245.1 Kitasatospora sp. NPDC058965 | reverse complement strand
GTCGCGTCCTGGTTGGCGTTGTAGTAGTCGACGGTCGCGTTCGGCGCCAGCTCCTTGATCTTGGCCTCGATCAGCGGCTTGTCGAACTGCTCGTAGCGGGTGGTCTTGGTCTCCGGGAGCAGCAGCGCGATCCTCAGCGCGGCACCCGACCCCGTGGCGCCGCTCGCCCCGCCCGAGCCGGACGCCTGCTTCGCACTGCCGCAGGCGGCGCTGGCGAGGGCCAGCCCGGCGATCGAGGTTACGAGGGCGGTGCGGCGCAGTGCCATGTTCACTGAGGTTCCTCCCGGTCCGTGGTCGCCCCCGTCATGCGCCAAGTCTGCGAACCCGCGGGGGCGGCGACGACGTGGACTGGGCCGAACGGGCCGTCAATTCACTGACTCGGCGCAGTGGGGGAGGGGCCGTCGGCCCGGGGAGGTCCCGGGCCTTCGGCCTCGACGGCCCGTCAGCAGCCCCGGAGCACGGGGAGACCGCACCGGCACGGCAAACCGGTCAGTGCTGACCGACGCCCCGGCTGTCGAGGTAGTCGACCAGCGCAGCCTCCTTCCGCACCAGGCGGTCCCGGTCGTCGGCGGGCAGCGAGGCGAGGGCGTCGATCAGGACCCGCCTTCGGGACACGTGGACCAAGGCGCTCGAGAAGATCCGGCACCCGGAGCACCAGGCGAACCCGATGCACCGCTCGAAGCTGGTGGACTCGGGCGGGTGGAACCGGTACTGGTAGGACCGGATCGGCTCGTGGCACACGAAGCAGACCCGCCGGTCCCCGTCAGCGACGGACCAGCCGCTGTCCCGCTTGCGCCAGGACTTCCGGCCGGACGGTGCTCTTCACGTTGTCATGGGCCCATGGTGGCGTACGGCGCCGTCGGGGGACAGGGGATGTGTCCGAGGACTCCTCTGGTCGGCCTGTCACCAGGGCCGGTCGGGCCGCCGGCGGAGAGGGAAGGGCCGAGCCGTTCACCGCACTGCCGAAGTATGGTCAACTCCCTTTCATGGAAACAGTCTTGGCTTGCCTCGTCGCCGTCGTGGGCACCCTCGTGGGCTCGTTCAGCAGTTACTTCTTCCAGCGCCGCACCGCCCAGCATGCCGAAGTCGTGGCCACGACCGAGCGGTTGCGGCAGGAACGGCTCACCGCGTACAGCGAGTTCGCCGGGGCGGCGAGCGAGTTCCGGCGGGGGCTGGTCACCCTCTGGTTCCGCCGCCGGGACAGTCCGCGGGACGGAGCCGCTCTCCGGGCGGCGCAGGTGGAGGGGGACCGGCTCGGTGCGGTGGCCGAGACGGCCCGGTTCCGGATCCGGATGGTCGACGACGACCTCGACGTGCGACGCCTCGCCGAGCAGGTCGTCGAGGCGGCCGGCGGGATCAGCGGCGCGGTCGACCGCGAGGAAGTGATACGGCAGGAAAGGGACTTCGAGGCCGCGCTGGGCGCCTTCGTGACAGCCGCGGCAGGCCGGATCCGCTGATTGGCCGGGCATCCGGAGCCGGGCCGACCCTGCGGACGGCAGATCAGGGCAGGTGCCGGACTCCGCGGCACAAGGGTCGGCCGGGGGCGGGGCGCGCAGGCGGTCCGGGTGCCTCCCCGGGGACGGGGCGGGCGCTGTGTGAGACTGGCCCCATGGACACGGGGCGGGAAGTGCGGTGGGACAAGGATGCGATGACGGTGGAGATCGTCTTCGCGCTCGTGACGGGTGCGCTGGTGGCTGCGGCTGTGTTCGCGCTGGCGCTGGTGCCCGCGCTGGTCCTGCTCGGCCCCGGGCCGGCGCGGAGCACCGTCCTGCTGGGTGGCGCCCTGGCCGGGGTGACGGCCGGGGGCTGGCGGGCGGCGCGGGTGCTGGTCCGGTTCGACGCGCACCGACGCCAGGGCACCTGACCCGCGCGCAGCAGACCGGTCGCCGCGACCTGGTGGTACGGCAGGGCCCGGCCGGTGCCCAGGGCGGGCAGGCACCCGGACCCGCCGGACGCGGCGAGGCGTGGAAGCGGGGACAGGCGCGGGTCACTCCCGGACTCTAACCAGCAGGCCGGGCCGTTGCCTTCGATTTCGGGCCGGAGTCGGACAGTGGTGGGACCGGGCCCGGCTCCCCGCTGCGCGGAGGCCGGACCCGGCTGGAAGAGCACCTGATGGAACGTCAGCTCAGCTGTACGGCAGGGTGATGACGGACTGGTTGCCGGTGCCCAGGGTGGTGGGGGCGGTGCCGATGGCGTTCCAGATCTCGATTTTGACGGTGCCGTTGGTGAGGGTGCAGAGGGTGCCGGTGGTGGTTTCGAGGCCGACGGTCTGGGTGGCGTGTTCGTAGCCGGGTGAGGCGTCGGTGGCGTAGTAGTGGTAGGTCTCGGTGCGGTTCCAGGTGCCGCTGCCGGTGCAGTCGTAGCTGATGCGGATCTGGGTGCCGTTGCCGACGGCGGTGCCGGCGTCGAGGGCGAGGTTGAAGGCGGTGGTGCCGCCGTTGTAGGCGAGGTTGTGGCCGGTGGCGGTGAACGTGCTGGCGTTGTGCGGGGTGCCGTCGTACGTCGCCCCGCCCGCCGAGCTGATGGTGGCGGTGCTCGCGGTGGATCCCGGCGAGCCGGTCACGCTCCCGTTGGCCTGCGGGTACAGGGTCGGTGAGCCGGACGGCCCGGTCGGGGACGGCGTCGGTGTCGGTGTCGGCGAGGAGGTCACGGTGCCCGAGTACGGCAGGGTGATGACGGACTGGTTGCCGGTGCCGAGGGTGGTGGGGGCGGTGCCGATGGCGTTCCAGATCTCGATTTTGACGGTGCCGTTGGTGAGGGTGCAGAGGGTGCCGGTGGTGGTTTCGAGGCCGACGGTCTGGGTGGCGTGTTCGTAGCCGGGTGAGGCGTCGGTGGCGTAGTAGTGGTAGGTCTCGGTGCGGTTCCAGGTGCCGCTGCCGGTGCAGTCGTAGCTGATGCGGATCTGGGTGCCGTTGCCGACGGCGGTGCCGGCGTCGAGGGCGAGGTTGAAGGCGGTGGTGCCGCCGTTGTAGGCGAGGTTGAGGCCGGTGGCGGTGAACGTGCTGGCGTTGTGCGGGGTGCCGTCGTACGTCGCCCCGCCCGCCGAGCTGATGGTGGCGGTGCTCGCGGTGGATCCCGGCGAGCCGGTCACGCTCCCGTTGGCCTGCGGGTACAGGGTCGGTGAGCCGGACGGCCCGGTCGGGGACGGCGACGGTGTCGGGCTGCCGGTCGGCGAGGGGGTGGGGGAGGGGGTCGGCGAGGACGAGGGCGACGCCGAGGTCGACGGCCCCCCGGCCGCGCTCCCCCCGCTCCAGTTGAGCGCCCCGCTCGCCACCGTCTTCCCGGCCGGCACCTGGACCACGTGCCCGTCCGAGAAGGTGACGGTGATCGGCGACGAGGTGACGTCGGCCGCCACGTACGTGCGAGCGCCGCCGTTGCTGAACACCGCGGCGAGCGGATGGTCGGCGGTCACCGTGGTGTCGACGTGTCCCAGGGCGGCGAGGTTGCGGATCCAGTGGAAGGTGTGCGCCTTGCTCTCGCCCTCCTCGGAGGTGAGCCCGCTGTTGGCGTTGAAGTCCGCCAAGGCCTGTTGCCCGTCGCCCAGGGCGAGGAACTCGTACCAGATGTCGGGCCAGAGCGGCGGCTGCGTGCTGTTGCTGTTGGTCAGCATGTCCTTGTAGTCGGTCAGCACGTAGTTCGGGTCGTCGCCGAGGTAGAGGTGGCCGCCGGTGACGGGGAGCAGGTTGATGCCCTGGATCTGGGAGGGGGCGCTGGAGAACCAGGTGGAGTACGCGGCGCCGTCGCCCCAGACCATGCCGACCTCGTGGTGCGGGAAGCTGCTGGGGAAGACCTGCTGCTGGGTGTCGAACCAGTAGTCCTGGATCGCCGCGGCCTGCGTGGTGTACATGTAGATGCCCGCGTCACGCACGGCGGTGTTGCCGGTGGCCTCGCCCCACTGGATCAGCGCGTTGTCGAAGTTCATCCCCTCCGACGAGGACTCCTGGTTGTTGCCGGCCGCGAAGTTGCCGTGGCCGGAGGCCCAGTCGTGGCCGTCGTAGATGTCGAAGTCGCGCAGGTAGGGGAAGCGGGTGTCGGTGCGGTCGTAGTCGTTCGCGTCGCGGATGAGCATGTCGACCATGCCGCCGTACTGCGAGGCGGAGGCCCAGGTCGGGTCGAACCTGGCGAGCGTGGCGGCCGCGGCGATGTAGTAGCCGTAGTGGAAGTGGTGGTCGTTCAGTTCCTGGTCGGAGCCGTAGGAGGCGGGGTAGCCGATCAGGGTGCCCCAGTTCTTGTCGTAGTAGAACAGGTGGCCGGTCTTGCCGGCGGAGGCGGTGAACCAGTCGGTGAGGGTGGACTTGATCGCGGACAGCGCCGAATCGCGGACCGCGGTGTTGCCGGTCTGGTCGGAGATCTCGGCCAGCCGGGCGGCGCGGCCCAGGCCCTTGCCGGTCCAGTAGGTGTCGTCCTTCTGCTGGTTCATCGGGTTCGCCAGCTCGGCGTTGAGGTCGTTCTGCTCGGTGGTGCCGTCCGCCCCGCTGGAGTCGGCGACCGCCGGGACCTCCGGGAGGACGCCCTGGAACGGCATCGAGGTGGTGAACGAGGTGGCACCGGTGAGGACCTTGAGCGCGCCGCGGGCGGAGACGTAGGTCTCGGGGAGCGGCGTGGCGCCCGTCAGGTGCTGCCACTGGTGCGGCAGCAGGGCCGCGACCGTGCCCGTGGCGCTGCCCTCGTGCGCGGTGGTGGTGTAGGCGTAGCTGGTGGTGACGGTGCTGCTCGCCTCGTCGTAGCGGTACGAGACGGTGGTGCCGGTGACCTCGTCGTAGGCGTACCGGCCGTACGAGGTGGCGAGCCCGGCGCGCTCGCTCGCGCTGGTCTGCGGGGTGGTGGGCAGCACGGCGACGGAGTAGTAGTCCTTGCCCGCCAGCGAGGAGGTGAGCACGCCGCCGCTGACCGACCAGGTCGCGCCGGTCGGGGCGTAGGCGACGTAGTCGTGGCCGTTGATCGTGTAGCCGACGGTGGAGCCGCTGTTGGACCAGACGGTGAGGGCGGCGCCGCCGGAGGCCGAGATCTGTGCGCTGCCGCCGCTGGTCCGGAAGTACGCGAACGGCAGGCCCTCGCCGACGGTGGCCCGCAGCGTGCGGGTGCCGTCGCTGAAGTACGGGCTGACCGTCCAGTCCGACCAGCCGTCGACCTTCACGTCGGGCGAGGCGAGTCCGGTGACACCGGCGACGAAGTCCTCGGTGTACGGGAAGTGGTACTCGCCGACGCCGGTCGCCGTCCCGCTGATGGCGGGCGTGGTGGTGTACGAGAACCCGAGGCCGCCGGCGTGGGGCTGGAAGCCGAGCGGGTGCGCCTGCATCGGCGAGCCGTACTGGCAGTCGGTGCGCTTGAACAGGATCGAGGACCACCAGTCGTTGGTGGGCACCGCTCCCGCGGGGGCGTTGGCGGTGACCCACTGGCGCGGGTTGGTGGAGATGCTGCCGCAGCCGGTCGGGAGCGACCCGGCCGGTGTGGTGGTGAAGCTGCCGGCGCCCACGGTGTCGGCGCTGGCCGCCTGCGGGGTGAGGGTCGCGAGCGCCGCGGCCAGCAGGGCGGCGGCCAGGCCGACCGCGCCGAGGCCCTTCGCCCGGCCGGGGGCGCGGCCGCTCGAACGGCCCTTCGTGCGGCCCGTCGCGCGGCCCTTCGTGCGGCTCTCGGCCCGGCCAGGGCGCGGGGCCGGGCGGGTGCGGTCGATGACCGTTCTGGGGGGCCGGTCGCCCTCTCCGACTCTGTCTACCACGAGGTCTCCCAGGGTGGGGGTGCTGCGCGGGTGCCGCGCCGCGGGGGACATGAGGGTGGCTACGAGCGCCCGGTGCTCCTGGTGGCGCGAGCCGGTGTGGGGCCCGTGCCGCGGGGCGTGAGGGTCCGCGGTCCGCGGAGCATTTCTGAGAGCGCTCTCAAGACTTTGGAAGCTAGAGCAGACCTGATTGGCCGTCAAGGGAGTGCGCACGGGAATCTGCCGGACGGCGGCCCGCAACGTTAAGTGGCCGCCGTTCTGGCCCCCGGAGGCTGGATGCCCGCTCGCCCGGTGCCCCCCGGGCTCCGCGGCCGCGCCGACGATGGGCACAAGTGCCCAGGTCAACACGGGTTCGTCGGTGAGGGCCGGAGCCGGCGGGCGCCGGTCGGCGTTGCTCGCGGAGAGTGGTCGCGCGCATGCAAGTTGCCTCCGAATGATTACGGTCGGGTCAAGGACTCTTGACGCCACCGCACCGTCCTCGTCAATCTCTGAGAGCGCTCTCAGAGCGAGCCGCAGACCACCGCTCCTCGCTGCGCCCCACCCCACCCCCGCCCTGCCGTGTCAGGAGACATCCCCATGCGCCCCTTCAGAGCCCGAAGCGCTGCCGCCATCGGCACCGCCACCCTGGCCGCCACGCTGCTCGTCACCTCCTGCGGGTCCGGGGCCGGGAGCTCCGCCGACACGGCGTCCGACGGCAAGGTCACGCTCACCGTGGACCTCTTCGGCACCTTCGGCTTCAAGGAGGCCGGCCTCTACGACGCGTACATGAAGCTGCACCCGAACATCACCATCAAGCAGACCGACACCCAGGACGAGGGCCAGTACTGGCAGGCGCTGCAGACCAAGCTGGCCGGCGGCGGCGGTGTGGCCGACGTGCAGGGCATCGAGGTGGGCCGGGTGGCCAGCGTCGTGCAGCAGCAGGCCGACAAGTTCACCGACCTGAAGACGCTCGGCATCGGCGACGTCAACGACGGCCTGGTGCCGTGGAAGGGCGCGGCGATCAAGACCGCCGACGGCAAGGTGCTCGGCGCGGGGACCGACATCGGCCCGGAGGCGATCTGCTACCGCACCGACCTGTTCAAGGCCGCCGGACTGCCCACCGACCGCACCGAGTTGGCCGCCAAGTGGTCGACCTGGCAGGGCTACCTGGACCTCGGCAAGCAGTACGTCGCGAAGGCCCCGGCGGGGGACTCCTGGACCGACAGCGCGGCGGGCATGTTCACCGCCGAGGTCGGCCAGCAGAAGGTCCGCTACACCGACGAGAGCGGCAAGCCGGTCTACGACAGCAGCGAGGCGGTGAAGAGCGCCTGGGCGGACGCGACGTCGCTGGTCGCCGGCGGCCTGTCCGCCAAGCTCGCCCAGTGGTCGCCGGAGTGGAGCAAGTCGTTCAGCACCGGCAAGTTCGCCACCCTGTCCTGCCCGGCCTGGATGATCGGTTACATCAAGGGCCAGGCCGGCGACGCCGGTTCGGGCACGTGGGACATCGCTCCGGGCCCGGGCCGGACCGGCAACTGGGGCGGCTCGTACCTGGCGATCCCGAAGGCGGCCAAGCACCCGAAGGAGGCCGCCGAGCTGATCAAGTGGCTGAACGCCAAGGAGCAGCAGGAGACCCTGTTCACCAAGCAGGGGTCGTTCCCGTCCTCCACCGACGCGCAGGCCGCGATCAAGGGCGTGACCGACCCGTACTTCAACAACGCGCCGATCGGCCAGATCTTCAGCGAGTCGGCCGCCGCGATGCCCGCCCAGGTGCTGGGCGTGGACGACGGCGTGGTCGGCAAGGCCTTCACCGACGCGCTCGGCGAGGTCGAGCGGACCGGCACCGCGCCGGACACCGCCTGGAAGCACGCCATGGACAACGTCAAGAAGGCCAACGGCAGCTGACGCACCGTCACCTACCCACGCCGGAACGCCGTGCGCCGGCCCGCCCGCCGAGGGCGGGCCGGGCGCCCCGTCGAAGGACCCCGCCCATGTCCGTCAGCTCCACCGAGCGGCTGCCCACCCCACGCCCCGCTCGCCGCCCCGCCCCGCGGCCCGCGGCCGCGCCCCGCCGTCCCCGCCGCCGGGTCGCCCCGTACGGCTTCCTCGCCCCGTTCTTCGTCCTGTTCGCGGCCTTCGGCCTGTTCCCGCTGCTCTACACGGCCTACGTGTCGCTGCACCGGGTCGAGCTGCAGACCGCGGACCGGATGGACTGGCTGGGCCTGCAGAACTACACCCGGGTGTTCGCCGACCCGTTCTTCTGGAACGCGCTGCGCAACACCTTCACCATCGGCGTGCTGTCCACCGTCCCGCAGCTGCTGATGGCACTGGGCCTGGCCCACCTGCTCAACTACAAGCTGCGCGGCCGGACCTTCTTCCGGGTCGCGATGCTGATGCCGTACGCGACCTCGATCGCCGCGGCCACCCTGGTCTTCGCCCAACTCTTCGGCCACGACTACGGCCTGATCAACTGGGTGCTGCGCAGCGTCGGCCTGGACCCGGTCGACTGGCAGGCCGATACCTGGGCCTCGCAGATCGGCGTCTCCACCATCGTCACCTGGCGCTGGACCGGCTACAACGCGCTGATCTACCTGGCCGGCATGCAGGCCGTGCCGAGCGAGCTCTACGAGTCCGCCGCGGTCGACGGCGCCTCGCGCTGGCAGCAGTTCCGGCACGTCACCGTCCCCGGACTGCGCCCGACGATCATCTTCACCGTGGTCGTCTCCACCATCGGCGCCACCCAGTTGTTCGGCGAGCCGCTGATGTACGAGGGCAACTCCGGCGGCGGCATCTCGCACCAGTACCAGACCCTGGGCCTCTACATGTACGAGCAGGGCTGGACCTTCTTCCACCTCGGCCGCGCCGCGGCCGTCGCCTGGGTGATGTTCCTGCTGATCGTCGTCCTCGCCCTGCTGAACGCGGCGATCGCCGCCCGCCGCAACCGTACGGACCGGTGACCGAAGATGACCCACGCCCTGCCCACCGCCACCGCCGCCCCAGGGCGCGCCCGCACCCGGCGCGCCCGCTCCCCACTGCACGGCGGCCCGCTCAGCTACGCCGTGCTGATCGGCGCCACCGCGCTGTTCGTCTTCCCGTTCTACTGGACCGTGGTGGCGGCCAGCCGCACCAACGCCGAGCTCTCCTCGGCGACTCCGGCGCTCACCCCCGGTCCCCACCTGTTCCACAACATCGGCCAGGCGCTCCAGCAGGCCGACATCGGCACCGCACTGCTCAACTCGCTGATCGTCTCCTCCCTGGTGACGGCCGGTGTGGTGCTCTCCTCCACGCTGGCCGGATTCGCCTTCGCCAAGCTGAAGTTCCGCGGCAGCAGGATCCTGCTGGGACTGACCGTGGGCACCATGATGATCCCGCCGCAGCTCGGTGTGATCCCGCTGTTCATGGTGATCGTCAAGCTCGACCTGCAGAACAAGCTGCCCGCGGTGATCCTGCCCTCGCTGGTCTCGGCGTTCGGCGTGTTCTTCATGCGCCAGTTCCTGCTCCAGGCGCTGCCCGACGAACTGGTCGAGGCGGCCCGCGTCGACGGCGCGTCCAGCCTGCGGATCTTCCGGTCGATCGTGCTCCCGGTGGCCCGGCCCGGCATGGCCGTGCTCGGCATGCTCACCTTCATGGCCACCTGGAACGACTTCTTCTGGCCGATCGTCGCGCTCAGCTCGCAGAACCCCACCGTGCAGGTGGCGCTGAAGTCGCTCGGGCAGGGCTACGTCCCGGACCAGTCGATCATCATGGCCGGCACCCTGCTGGGCACCCTGCCCGTGCTGGTGGTGTTCGCGGTGCTCGGCCGGCAGATCGTCGGCGGCATCATGCAGGGCGCCGTCAAGGGCTGACCCGCCCCCCCCCCCGTCCCCCCGAACCAGGAAGGCGACATGTCCATCGCGGCCGTCACCCATCCCGTCCACACCACCACCCCGGCCGGCTTCCCGCCGGGCTTCCTGTGGGGCGCGGCCACCGCCGCCTACCAGATCGAGGGCGCCGCCGGGCAGGGCGGCCGCACGCCGTCGATCTGGGACACCTTCAGCCGGACCCCGGGGAAGGTCCGCAACGGCGACACCGGCGACATCGCCGCCGACCACTACCACCGCTACCGCGAGGACGTCGCGCTGATGGCCTCGCTCGGCCTGGGCGCCTACCGGTTCTCGTTCGCCTGGCCGCGGATCCTCCCCGGCGGCACCGGCCCGGTGAACCCCGCCGGCCTGGACTTCTACGACCGCCTGGTCGACGAGCTGCTCGGCGCCGGGATCGCCCCCGTCGCCACCCTCTACCACTGGGACCTGCCGCAGGAGTTGGAGGACCGGGGCGGCTGGACCCACCGGGACACCGCCCACCGGTTCGCCGAGTACGCGGCGCTGGTCGCCGACCGGTTCGGAGACCGGATCGGCACCTGGACCACCCTCAACGAGCCCTGGTGCAGCGCCTTCCTCGGCTACGGCAACGGCGTCCACGCCCCGGGCCGCACCGACCCCGCGCAGGCGCTGCGCGCCCACCACCACCTGCTGCTGGCCCACGGCCTGGGCACCGCGGCGCTGCGCGACCGACTGCCCGCCGGCGCACAGGTGTCGCTCACCCTCAACCTGGCCGCCGTCCGCCCGCTCACCCGGGACGCCGGCGACCTGGACGCGGCCCGCCGGATCGACGGCCTGGCCAACCGGATCTTCCTCGACCCGGTCTTCCACGGCCGCTACCCGCAGGACGTGCTGGCGGACACCGCGGCCGTCACCGACTGGTCGTTCGTCCGCGACGGCGACCTCGCCGAGATCGCCCGCCCGATCGACTCGCTCGGCATCAACTACTACAGCCCCACCGTGGTGGCCGCCGACCCGGAAGCCGCCGGCGGACTGCCGTCCCCCTTCCCCGCCGACCGGGGCATCCGGTTCGTGCTCGCCGACGGCCCGCGCACCGCGATGGACTGGCCGGTCGACCCCGACGGCCTCTACGAGCTGCTGGTCCGGCTGCGCGACGAGCTGCCGGGCCTGCCGCTGCTGGTCACCGAGAACGGCGCCGCCTACGACGACTACAGCGACCCGTCCGGCGCGGTGCACGACCCCGAGCGGGTCGCCTACCTGCGCGGGCACCTCGGCGCCGTCCGGCGGGCGATCGGCGCGGGTGCGCCGGTGCGCGGGTACTTCCTCTGGTCGCTGCTGGACAACTTCGAGTGGGCCTACGGCTACAGCAAGCGGTTCGGCATCGTCCACGTGGACTTCGCCAGCCAGCGACGCACCCCGAAGGACAGCGCCCGCTGGTACGCCGAGCTGATCCGCACCGGCCAGTTCCCGCCCGCGGACACGCCCACCCGGGACGGCGGGGCAGACTAGGAGGACGCGGCGTCCACGGCGGACACCTGCGTGCAGACCCGGATCCACATGGAGGAGCAGGTGAGCGACGTCTTGGACGACCTCGCGCAGCCACCGTCGGCCCGCCCGACCCTGGACGAGGTCGCCCGGCACGCGGGCGTGTCCAGGGCGACCGTCTCCCGGGTCGTCAACGGGGGAGCCGGCGTGCGGGAGGCGATGCGGGCGCAGGTCGAGCGGGCGGTGGCGGAGCTGGGCTACGTGCCCAACCAGGCCGCCCGCACCCTGGTCACCCGCCGCCACGACGCGGTGGGCGTGGTGATCGCCGAGCCGGAGGCACGCGTCTTCTCCGACCCGTTCTTCGCCCAGCACCTGCGCGGCATCAGCCGGGAGCTGTCCGCGGCCGGCCTCCAGCTCGTCCTGCTGCTGGTCGACGACGGCGACTACCAGCGGGTCGGCCGGTACCTGGCCGGCGGGCACGTCGACGGACTGCTGCTCTTCTCGCTGCACGCCAACGACCCGCTGCCGGCCATGGCCCGCGGTGCCGGGCTGCCCACCGTCATCGGCGGGCGGCCCGACTGGCCGGGCGCCGACACCGACCGCTCCCTGCTGTCCGTCGACACCGACAACCGCGGCGGCGCCCGGCTCGCCGTGCAGCACCTGCTGGACCGCGGCTGCCGCCGGATCGCCACCGTCACCGGGCCGCTCGACCAGACCTCCTCCACCGACCGGCTGGCCGGCTACCGGGACCTGCTGCCGTTCGCCGCCCCGAGCCTGGTGGCCGAGGGGGACTTCACCCCGGAGGGCGGCCGCAACGCCATGGCCCTGCTGCTGGAGCGCCACCCCGACCTGGACGGCGTCTTCGCCGCCTCCGACGTCATGGCCACCGCCGCGATGAGCGTGCTGCGGGCGGCCGGGCGCCGGGTGCCCGAGGACGTCGCGGTGGTCGGCTTCGACGACCTGGACTCGGTGGCGCCGTGGAGCGACCCGCCGCTGACCACCATCCGCCAGGACATCGAGGAGATGGGCCGGCTGATGGCCCGTCTGCTGCTGGCCCGGCTGCAGCCCGGCCCCGACGGCGCGGACGCCGCGACGACCCCGCACTCGGTCGTCATGCCGACCCGCCTGGTGGTCCGCGCCTCGGCCTGACGCGCGGCCAAGACGGCCCCTGCGGCTCCCGGTGCCTCCCGTCGGGGCGTCGGCTGACCCCGGGTCAACGCCGCTCGCCGGCCGCCGTGCTCGAGCGCGGCCGGAGCGCGGCTCGACGGGGCGCGGGAGCAGGACCGCCCCCGTCGCCGACGGCGCGGCCCTGACCCGCGGGTCCTGCTC
>NZ_JBHYKG010000262.1:0-12346 GCF_042741245.1 Kitasatospora sp. NPDC058965 | reverse complement strand
GCGCCAGCGCCTCCTCCAACGAGGTGGTCCAGTGCGCCAGTTCGTGCCGCTCGGCGAGCTCCTTCAACTTGTGGGCGCTGCGGCCGACCAGGATCGGCTCGGGCCACAGCACCTCCCCGTCGCCCAGGGCGAGACCGCCCTGCGCACGGATGGCCAGGATCGAGCGGACCAGGTGCTGGCGGTAGCCCATCCGGCCGGTGACACCGTTCATCACGATGCCGATCACTCTGCGGGACATGGGGAGACTCCTCGGGGTGCGGGGTGGGGTGCGGTGAGGCGGTAAGCGCTTACCAGATCGGGTTT
The DNA here is from genome assembly GCF_042741245.1 of Kitasatospora sp. NPDC058965. Taxonomy (NCBI): domain Bacteria; kingdom Bacillati; phylum Actinomycetota; class Actinomycetes; order Kitasatosporales; family Streptomycetaceae; genus Kitasatospora; species Kitasatospora sp. NPDC058965. The sequence goes on along the minus strand of NZ_JBHYKG010000262.1, from coordinate 12,043 downwards.
CGAAAAGCCCTGCCGAGGTGGCACGACGCCCTCGGCAGGGCGGTCCTCAGGTCTTGAGGTCTGCAGGCGCAACGAGCTGACGATCCGTCAGGCCGTGCGGTCGATCGTTTCCGGCAGCACCGGGTGGGCGAACGGCCGCCCGGTCGTGTACCGGTCCAGCTCGTCCGCGGCGGCAGCGGCCATCCGGTGCAGCTCGTTGCCGAGCGAGCCGGCCACGTGCGGGGTGAGCAGGACGTTCGGCAGCTCGTACAGCGGCGAGTCGGCGGGCAGCACCTCGGGAGTGGTGACGTCGAGCACGGCGTTGAGCCGGCCGGTGACCAGTTCCTCGACCAGCGCGTCCTGGTCGATCAGCGACCCGCGGGAGGTGTTCACCAGGGTCGCGCCGTCCGGCATCAGCGCCAGCATCCGGCGGCTCACCAGGTGCCGGGTGGCCGGCAGTTCGGGCGCGTGCACGCTCAGCACGTCACTGAGCATGCACAGTTCGCCGAGCGGGACGGCGCGGACACCGAGCGCGCGGGCCTCGCCCTCGGTGACGTACGGGTCGTGGAGCAGGAGTTCGAGGTCGTACGGCCGCAGCAGCTCGATCACCCGGCGGCCGATCCGCGAGGCGCCGACGATGCCGACGGTCCGGCGGAAGTTGCCCATGTCCGGATGGGCCTCCTGCCAGTCCTGCCGGGCCCGGAGCCGCCGGTACTCGGAACTGATCCGCAGCACCTGCTTGTTGGCGAACAGGATGGCGGCCACGGTGTACTCGGCGACCGGCAGGGCATTGGCCCAGGCGGCGGAGGTGACGTGGATGCCCCGCGTCCAGCAGGCCTCGGTGATGTGGTGCTTGACCGATCCGGCGGCGTGCAGCACGGCGCGCAGTTCGGGCGCGGCGTCCAGCACCGCCTGGTCGATCGGCGGGCACCCCCAGCTGCTGACGATGACCTCGGCCTCCGCGAGGGCGGCGCGGGCCGCCGGGGTGGTGAAGTCGTCCACCACCAGCGCCGGGTCCAGGTCGGCGAGTTCGGTCAGCCGGGTCCGGGTGCGCGGGTCGATCAGCTGGGGCGCCAGCTCGGGGTGCATCGCCAGCAGCGCGCGCGGTCGGCGCCGGGCGGCGGTGGTCGCGGCGGTGGCCTCGACCGCCGCGGCGGGCGGATGGGACACGGGAGTCTCCGAAGGGTTCGGGAGGGTGGCTGGGGAGTCGGTCACTTGACGCTGCCGGCGGTGAGGCCGGCCTTCCAGTGACGCTGCAGCGCGACGAAGGCGACCACCAGCGGGAGCACGGCGAGCAGCGAGCCGGTGACGACCAGCGGGTAGTAGGTGGGCTCGCTCCTGGTCAGGGTGTTCCAGGAGTAGAGCCCGAGGCTGACCGGGAAGAGCTTGCTGTCCGAGAGCATCACCAGCGGCAGGAAGAAGTTGTTCCAGATCGCGGTGAACTGGAACAGGAAGACCGTGACGAAGCCGGGCATCACCATCCGCAGCCCGATGGACCAGAAGGTGCGCAGCTCGCCCGCGCCGTCCATCCGGGCGGCCTCCAGCACCTCACCGGGCACGTACCCGGCGCAGAAGACCCGGGCCAGGTAGACGCCGAACGGGTTGACCAGGCTGGGGACGAAGACGGCCCAGAAGGTGTTGACCGCGCCGACCTTCGAGGCCAGCAGGTACATCGGCAGCGCGAGCGCGGTGGTCGGGACCAGCACGCCGAGCAGCACCAGGCCGAACAACTGCTCCTTGCCGCGGAAGGTGTAGACCTCGAAGGCGTAGCCGGCGCAGACGCAGACGAACGCGCAGAGCAGGGCACCGATCCCCGCGTACAGCAGTGAGTTGAGGTACCAGTGGAAGTAGATCCCGCCGTCGGTGGTGGCCAGGTCGTGCAGGTTCTGCCCGAGGTGGAAGTTGGCCGCCGTCAAGGAGTTGCCGCCGAGCAGGTCGGGGGTGTTCTTGGCGGAGGCGGTGAGCAGCCAGCCGAGCGGCAGCAGGGTGTAGAGCGTGAAGAGCAGCAGGGCGCCGTTGACGGCGCTCCTGGAGAGCGACCAGGGGCGGCCGGGTCGGGTCCGAGCGGTCATCAGGAGGCCTCCGCCCGACGGTCGGCGCGGCCACGGGTGGCCCGGGTGACGACGAAGGAGAGCGCGGCGGCGACCAGGGCGAGCAGCACCGAGGAGGCGGCGGCGAGACCGTAGTCGTTGCGGCTGAACGCGGCGGTGTAGGCGTACATGTTCGGGGTCCAGGTGCTGACCACGGCGGGGGCGCTGCCGTTGAGGATCATCGGTTCGGTGAAGAGCTGGAGCGAGCCGATCACGGTGAACATGCCGACCATGGTGATCGAGGCCCGGATCAGCGGGAGCTTGATGCTGAGCGCGGTGCGCAGCGGTCCGGCGCCGTCCACCACGGCGGCCTCCAGCACCTCGCGCGGGATGGCCTGCAGCGCGGCGTAGAAGATCACCATGTTGTAGCCGGTCCACTCCCAGACCGCCATGTTGACCACGGCGGGCACCGGGTGGCCGAGCAGGTCCAGGTGGGCGCCGGCCGAGTCCAGCGTGCCGAGCACCGGGCTGATGCCGGGGGTGTAGAGGTAGGTCCAGATCAGCGCGGCGATGATGCCGGGCACCGCGTGCGGCAGGAACAGCGCCAGTTGGAAGAAGCGCTTGGCCCGGGAGAGGGCGGAGTCCAGCAGCAGGGCCGCCAGCAGCGACAGGCCGAGCATGACGGGGATGTAGACCACGCAGTACTCGACGATGGTCAGGAACCCGGCCCGGTAGGCCGCGTCGCCGAGCGCCCGGGTGTAGTTGCCGAGGCCGGTGAAGACCGTCCGGGCGTCGCCGAAGCCCAGCCCGGAGCGCTGCTCGGTGAACAGGCTCAGGTAGACGGCGTAGCCGATCGGCACCAGCATCACGGCGGTGAAGAGCAGGAAGAACGGGGCGATGAGCACCGCGGGGGCCCCGTTCCCCCCGCGCCGCCCGACGGTGGCGGCGCGGGGGGACGGCTTGGCGCTCCGCGGCGGAGCCGTGGTGTGGAGCTGGGTCACTGGGCGACCTTGAGCCCGCGGTTCTTCAGCTCGGCGACCGTGGCCTGCTGGGAGCCCTCGACCGCCTGCGGCACGGTGCCACCGCTGCCGAGCTTGCCGAAGCTGTCCTTCATGGAGTTGTTGGTCAGGGTCATCGTCGGACCCCACTGCCAGGCGGGCCTGATCGACTTGGCGGCGTCCACGAAGACCGAGTAGATGTCCTGGCCGCTGTAGAAGTCGGTCTTGAAGGCGGCCTTGGCACTGGCCACCAGGTCCTGGTCGGCGGGGAACATCGAGGAGGTGCCGGAGGCGATCCGGGCCTGGATGCCCTCGGGGGTGGTGGTCGCCCAGGTGGCGAACTCGACCGCGGCCTGGGCCTTCTTGCTGCCCTTGGAGACCGCGAAGGTGGTGCCGCCGAGCATGCCGCTGGCGGGCTTGCCGTCCCAGCTGGGGATCGGGGCGACCGCCCACTTCCCGGCCGCGTCCGGCGTGGAGGCCAGGGTGGACTGCAGCACGCCGCCGCCCCACGCGGCGCCCAGGTAGGCGGCGGTCTCGCCCTTCTGCAGCGAGGCGGTCCACTGCTGGCTGAACGACGGCTGCACCCGGACCAGGTCGTTGCTGATCAGCTGCTGCCAGTAGTCGGTGACCTGGCTGGTCTGCGGGCCGGTCATGGTGACGTTCCAGGTGTCCCCGACACCGGTGAACCAGTGCGCGTCGTTCTGCCAGGCCAGCGCCTCCAGGGTGGAGGGGTCGTCCGGGAAGAAGGTGCCGATCCGGGTGTTCGGGTCGGACTGCTTGAGCTTGGCCGCGTCGGCCTTGTACTCGTCCCAGGTGGTGGGCGCGGTGGTGATGCCGGCCTTGGCGAACAGGTCCTTGCGGTAGAACAGCGCCTGCGGGGCGGCGTCCAGCGGCAGGCCCCAGGTCTTGTTGGCCAGCGTGGTCAGCTCGACGGCCTGCGGCAGGTACTTGGCCTTGAGGGCGTCCGGGACCAGCTTGGTGATGTCCTGCACCGCGCCCTGGCTGACGAAGTCGGGCAGCGCGCCGTACTCGACGTTGAACACGTCGGGGGCGTTGCCGGCCTTCGTGGCGTCGGAGATCTTCGCGTAGCCGCCGGCCACGCCGGAGGGGATCTGCTGGAAGTCGACGTGGACGTCCTTGTGCGAGGCGTTGAAGGCGTTCACCACGTCCTGGGTGCCCTTGGCCCAGCCCCAGAAGGTGATGGTGACCGGGCCGGAGCTCGCGCCGGTGGTGCTGGAGCCGCTGCTGCCGCAGGCCGCTACGAGGGAGAGGGACAGCACGCCGACGGTGGCGGCGGCGACCAGGCGCGCTCTGCGCGGGCGGCTGGCGGTGGGGGAGATCGACATGGCTCGGCTCCTGGGGCGGGGCGGCGGTGTGCCGTTGACGGCCGACCGTCGGGTGATGCCGGTCGGCGGAATGCGGCTATCCTGCGACCACCTTCGATCAGAGTCAAGAGGATCGGATCAGTTGATCCGATGTGATCCGATCGTAATTCTCGCGGATCACCGATCTCCGGACGTCCGATGGTGCAATAGCGGACATAGCGACCAGGTCGGCGCCGTTTGGTCCAGTCCATCTGATCATTCGCTCTGCTTGCCTTGACGAATGATCGGCCGCTTTCTAGATTCGGTCAGCCCGTCCCGAGCAAGGAGCCGCGCCATGCCCTCGATCGCCCTGCCGCCCGAAGACCGGGAGCTCAGCCCGTACACCGGGTGGACCAGAGCGCACTGGGAAGCCGTCGCCGACGGCCTGCTGGAGTCCGTGGCGCGCTTCGCCGGTCCGGAGCACGCCCTGATCCCGCTGCCCGGCGATCGGCCGAGCGTCTCCGGGCGCCGTTCCGACGCCCTGGAGGGGTACGCACGGACCTTCCTGCTCGCGGCCTTCCGGGTCGCCGGGGCCGGCGGCGCCGACCCGAACGGGGTCCTGCGCCGCTACGCCCGGGGACTGGCGGCGGGCACCCGGACCCCGACCGCGGAGAGCGGGCTCGCCGACGGCGACCCGGTCTCCTGGCCGCGGATCGACCAGTGCCGCCAGGCCCTGGTGGAGGCCGCCTCGATCGCCCTCGGCCTGCGGCTGACCCGCCGCTGGCTCTGGGACACGCTCGACGGGGCGACCCGCGAGCAGGTCCGCCGCTGGCTGGCAGCGGGTCTGACGCCGTCTCCGGTGGACAACAACTGGTGGCTCTTCCCCGCCATGGTCGGCGGCTTCCTGGTCGAGGCCGGGCTGGACCGGGACGGCGCCGGACGACGCGCCGTCGAGCGCGGGCTGGACCGGATCGAGCAGTGGTACCTCGGCGGCGGCTGGTACACCGACGGCCGCCCGCGCGCCTTCGACCACTACAACGGCTGGGCCTTCCACCTCTACCCCGTCCTGCACGCGCTGCTGGCGGAGGACCACGCGCTGCTCGACCGGTACGGACCCCGGCTCGCCGAGCACCTGGCGGGCCACGCCCGCACCTTCGGCGCCGACGGCGCCCCCGTCCACCAGGGCCGCTCGCTCACCTACCGGTTCGCGGCCGCCGCGCCGCTGTGGGCGGGCGCGCTCGGCGGCCACACCCCGCTGTCGCCCGGCACCACCCGGCGGCTGGCCTCCGGCGCGCTGCGATACTTCGTCGACGGCGGCGCGCTCGACGCCGACGGCCTGCTGCCGCTCGGCTGGTTCGGCCGCTTCCCGGCCATGGTCCAGGAGTACTCCGGTCCGGCCTCGCCGTACTGGGCGAGCAAGGGGTTCCTGGGCCTGCTGCTGCCCGCCGACCACTCCGTGTGGACGGCGGTCGAGGAGCCGGGCCCGGTCGAGACGGCGGACGCGGTGCTCCCGCTGCCGCAGCCGGGCTGGCTGCTCCAGACCACCGCGGCCGACGGCCTGGCCCGGCTGCACAACCACGGCAGCGACGACCAGCCGGCCGACCAGGTGCTCCCCGACGACCCGCTGTACGCCCGCCTCGCCTACTCCACCGCGACCGGGCCGGCCTTCGACGGCGACCCGGACAACCACTTCGGCCTGGTCCTGGACGGTGCGACGAGCGAGCGCGGCCGGATCCGCCCGCTCGGCGCCGGCGACGGCTGGGCCGCCTCCGCGCACCGGCCGCGGGCCGGCGGCCGGGAGCTGCCCGGCGTCACCGTCACCGCGCTGGTCCTGGCCCACGGCCCCGACGAGGTCCGGGCGCACCTGGTCAGCGGCGCGGCGCCCGGCACCGCGGTGCGGCAGAGCGGCTGGGCCGTGGCCGGCGCCGCGGTGCGGCACGGGGCCGCCGGGTCGCGGGCCTGGGCGAGTGCCACCGACCCGGCCCGCGGGCCGCTGACCTCGGTGCTGGGCAACCTGCACGGCTTCGCCGGCGCGAGCTGCTCGCCGGCGCCCGGCGGCACGGCCTTCGGCCCGGCGGCCGCGGTGCCGGTGCTCACCGGCCGCACCCGCGGCGAGCACACCCTGTTCGTCGGTGCGGCGAGGCTCGACCGGTCCGCGCCCGGCCCCCGGCAGGAGCCGCACGTCCGGGTCGAGGGGGACCGGATCCGGGTGCGCTGGCCGGACGGCACCGGGCACGAGGCCGTCCTGCTGCCCGGTGCGGTCAGCGTCGGCACCGCCCCCGCGGAGGACTGACCGTCATGCCGCTGGCGTTCTCCACCCTCGGCCTGCCCGGCCGCCCGCTGGCCGAGGTGCTCCGGCTGGCCACCACCCACGGCTGGCAGGGCCTGGAACTGCGCTGCGCGCCCGGCGAGCCGGTGCACCCCGCACTGAGCAGCGCCGATCGCGCCGCGGCGGTGCGGGCGTTCCGCGCGGCCGGGGTCACGCCGCTGGCCCTGGCGGGGTACGTCGGTGTCGCCGCGCCGGGCGGCGACACCGAGCCGGTCGCCGAGCTGCGCGCGCAGCTGCGGCTGGCCGCCGACCTCGGGGCGCGCCACCTGCGGGTCTTCCCGCGCGGTGGGGACGGGCCGGCGGCCGAGGCCGACCGGCGCGCCGCGGGCCGGCTCGCGGCGGCGGCCGAGACCGCGCGGGAGCTGGGCGTGCGGATCCTGCTGGAGACCCACGACTCGCACCGCGGCGGGCGGGACGTGGCCCGGGTGCTGCGGCTGGTCGACCACCCGGCGGTGGGCGGGCTGTGGGACGTGCTGCACACCTGGCTGGCGGGCGAGTCGGCCGAGCAGTCGGGTGCGGCCCTGGCGCCGTACCTCGGCTACGTCCAGGTCAAGGACGTCGCCGGGCCGCACGACCTCGCTCCGCTGCCGCTCGGCGCCGGAGTGCTGCCGCTGGCCGCCTGCGTGGGCGGGCTGCCCGCCGACTGCTGGGTGTCCTGGGAGTACGAGGCCCCCTGGTTCCCGCAGGCCGCCCCGCTGGACGGCCTGCTCGGACCGGGGGCGGACCTGCTGGCACGGCTGCGGACCTGACGGGCCGACCGCCGCCCGGGTGGGCCGACCGGTGGCCCCGGCGCCGGCCCCGCCCGTGCGCCGGGCCGCACGCCGGTCACCCCGCCCGGGCACCGCCGCAGGTGGTCCGGACCTTCAGCTCGGGCAGCAGCTGCAGGTGGTGGACCGGCAGCGCGGGACCGCCCGCGATGCGGCGCAGCATCAGCTCCAGCGCCGCGGCGCCCACCGCACGCTTGGGCGGGGAGACGGCGGTCAGCGCGGGCGAGGCCAGCGCCGCGAACACGTCGTCGTACGAGATCAGCGCCAGGTCGTCCGGCGTGCGCAGCCCGCGCGAGCGCAGCAGCGGCGTGAGCTGGATCGCCTCCTGGTCGTTGTGGACCAGGAAGGCCCGGACGCCGTCGGCCACGGCCTCGGTGATCCGGGTGGCCAGCAGGTCCGTCTCGACCCCCGGCCGGTTGATGTCGATCACCGGGTACGGCCCGAGCCCGAGCAGCGCGACACCGTCCCGGTACCCCGCCCGCACCCGGCCGGCCGTCCACGAGTCCAGCCGGGCGGCCAGGGCCACCGACTCGTGCCCGAGGGCGCGCAGGTGCCGCAGGGCCAGCAGGACGCCCTGCCCGTGGTCCGAGCCGACCGAGTCCAGCCTGGCCGCCGTGCTGTCCGCGGGCGCGTGGCGCTCGACCAGGACGGCCGGCACCGGCAGGTCGCGCAGCCAGGCGGTGTCCACCGGGCCGGTCCCCGGGCGCCAGTTGGGGGTCAGCAGCAGGCCGTCGAGTCCGGCGTCGAGCAGTTGCTCGACCTGGGCGCGGTCGTCGGAGGACTCGTAGGTGGAGATGCCGAGGACCAGGCGGGCCCCGGCCCCGGCGGCCGCGGCACGCGCCCCGTCGATGATCTCGTCGAAGTAGGAGCCGATGCTGGGCACCAGCATGCCGATGGTCCGGTCGTGGCCGGCCCGGTCCGGTGCGGCGGTGTCGCGGGGGAGCGAGACGGCGCCGTGCGACCGCCGCAGCAGGCCGGCACCGGCGAGGGCCGCCACGTCGCGGCGCACGGTGACCGGCGCGGTGCCGATCCGGGCGGCCAGGTCGACCACCCGGATGGTGCCCCGCTCCCGGACGACCGCCAGGATCCGGTCCCGCCGCTCCTCCGCGGTGATGGTCATGTCCCTCTTCTCCCGGTCGGCGCTCCGAGGTCGATCACGCACTGGCAGACCGATCGGATATCACTTGCTCATATTCGGATCGAGTACACAGTAGGCGACTGACCTGCTCCACCGAAAGGTCCGGCGGGCGGCACGGTCGCGTGCTGCCCGCCGGACCCGTGCCGGAGGTGCGCAGGCTCCTGCGCGGGGTCAGGAGGTGACGACCTCCAGCCGCGGCGGGTTGGTGGTGTTCAGCCGGGTGTTCAGCACGGCGGCCAGTCCGACGGCGCCGATCGGCTCGAAGACCGCGAGGGCGGCGGTGCCGTCGCCGCCCGCGCCGGGCTGGGCGGCCGCGACCGCGGCGGTGACGTCGAGGGCGACCCAGTCGTAGCCGGCGGAGACCGCGCCGGTGCCGAGCGCCGTGGTGCGGCCCGGTGCGGAGTTCCAGGTCGTGCCGGGTTCGGTCCAGGCGTCCGAGGAGAGGCCGAAGGCCTGCAGCGTGGTCCGGGTCCCGCCGGAGTCCTGCACGTTGCCGTAGACCCACAGCACCGCCCGGGAGACCGTGCCGGTCAACCCGGAGACGTCGAAGGCCAGCAGCGACTCGCGGTTGTAGCCGTTGTTGGCGACGTTGGTGTTCTTCACCACCATGGTCGTCGCGTTCCCGTAGGTGGTGTTGCCGTAGGAGCCGTCCCGGACGTAGGTGGTCGCGGTCGCCGCGAGCGAGGTGGCGGTGGCCGGGGCGGGTGCGGTGCCCGCGGCGGTGAGCGTGGCGGTCCGGCTCGCGCCCTGCGTACCACCGGTCTCGGCCAGCAGGCTGACCGCGCCGGAGGTGGAGAGCACGGTGATGCCGGCGGTCGACCCGACGGCGGCGTAGCCGGTGCGCGCGACGGTGACCTGCACGGTGGTGGCGGTCCGGGTCGGGTCGCTGACCGCCACCGTCATGGTGCCGCCCTGTTCGCGCACCAGGACCGAGCACGGGCCGGAGGCGGTCAGCGGGCCGGCCGAGCCGGCGGCGAAGAAGTTGGCCATGGTCAGGCCGAGCGAGGGGCAGCTGATCGCCTGCACCGTGGCGGTGTTGGCGAGGACCGTGACGTTCGGGCCGGCGGCGCGGGCGGCGGCCTGCGCCGCCGTCGCGCCCGGCATCAGCTGGTAGCTGTAGTCGGCGCCGCTCGGGTCGGTGCCGTGGTCGAACCACATCGTCAGGTAGTTGCGGGTCAGCTGGGTGGTGGCCGAGCCGGTGTTGACGCTCGACCAGGCACCGGTCCGGGCCTCGCGCTCGACGCTGACGGTCGCGCCGCCGGGGAAGACCCAGGCGCCCATGCCGCCGATGGCCATGTACTGGCTGTCGGCGAAGGTCCGGCTCCAGCCGAGGGTGGTCGGTTGCACGGTGCCGTCGACGGTGAGGACCTGGCTGTTGTTGGGCCCGAGGTTGCGGTTGTCGACGGTGGTCTGGACGTCCACCCCGTCGGTACAGGTGATGCCGGCGCCCAGGCAGTGGACGGAGTCGTCGAGCAGGAACCAGGACTTCTTGCCGACCAGGGTGGACTGCAGTCCGCGCACGTCCTGGCCGACCACCGAGAAGGTGCCGTCGGTCGCCCCACCGGCCCAGGGGGTGTCGGGGTGCGAGGCACCCCAGGCCCCGCCGGCGGCGTCGGCCAGCGCCAGGGTGGAGACGGTGGTGCCGGGCAGCTTGTAGGGGTCGACCGTGGGCCAGAAGGCGTCGGCGTACTGGCCGTCGCCGTAGGTGTCGCCGTACCAGTAGAGCATGCCGCTGTTCTGGTGCCAGCCGTGCAGGTTCTCGCCGTTGCCGGTCTCGTAGAAGGTGGTGCGGGAGGAGCAGATGCTCAGCTGCGCCGCCCAGTTGGTCCGGCGGTGGACGGCCCGGTCCATGCCGAAGACTTTGCTGCCGACCGGCTCGGCGGTGGCGGTGACCGTGGCGTCGTTCAGCAGCGCCTGGGCGCGGGCCAGTTCGGCGACGCTCAGGGTGGTGTTGTTCAGCAGCGGCTCGTAGTACTGCCGTTGCAGCCAGCCCTTGACCATCGACTTCCAGGCGGCGGCCTGCGCCGGGGAGACGGCGCCGGACGTGGCCAGGCGCAGGATGTCGGAGACGACGCCGTGGCCCCGGTTGTTGTCGTCCTGCTGGAACTGGGTCGGGTTGTTGGTGGCCCCGATGCCGCGGCTGACGGCCCGGCCGCTGACACCGTCCATGACCAGCCCGTTGTAGACGAACGGCGCGAACGCCGTGTCCACCGCCGCGTAGAAGTTCTGCACGGCGGGATCGGTGATCGCCCAGGCGGTGCCGGCGGTCAGCGTGAGCAGCTTGCTCAGGTCGCCGAGCAGCACGTCGCCGTAGGTTCCGGCGTACGGGATGTAGGTGTGCTGGATGAAGCTGCCGTCGGCGTAGAACCCGTCACCGCCCAGTACGTACGGGAAGACGGGGGAGAGCGCCGTCTGTGCGGTGGTCAGGGACGCCGCGTTCCTGCCGAGCACGCCGCGCAGCATCAGCACCCGGCACAGGTCGACCCGGTTCGCCCCGGTGCTGGTGCCGCTGTACGTGGCGACCGCGGTGGCGGGGACGAAGTGGTCGATCGCCGCGCAGTAGGCGGTGATCCGGTCGGAGCTCAGCTGGGGGTACATCAGCAGCGCCGTGTCGAGCAGGCGCTGCGGGGCGCCGATCTGCCAGTCCCACCAGTTGTTGTACGTCGTGGTGGTGGGAGCGTAGGCATGGGCGCACAGCCAGTCGAGCCCCGTGGTGATCGCCGAGGCCAGGGCGGTGCTGCCGGTGAGACCGGTGCCCGGCTGGACGTAGGCCAGCGCCATCGTCTGCAGCCGGCCGAAGCCGCTGGTGACGTTGGCGGAGACGGTCCCGATCGGCAGGTCCGGCCAGAGCGAGCCGGTGGTCGGGGCCATCGAGCCCTGGTACGAGCCCGCCTGGGAGCCGAGCTGCGCCAGCACGGTCGCGTACGGGGCCGCGGTCGGGTCGTAGCCGCTCCCGGTGAGCAGCTGGACCCAGGTGCCGCGCATCGAGTCGTAGCCGTCCGCCCAGGCCGGGGTCGGGCGGAGCAGTTGGGCGGCGCCGACCACCGCGGCGGCGGCACCGCCGAGCTGGAGCAGGCGCCGCCGGCTCACGGCGGGGGTGGTGCGGCTGGCGGGATGGGCAGCGTCCACTGGGTCTCCTCCTGATGGTCCCCCCGGTCCGATGGGAGAGGACCGTACGGGCCGCCGTTCCGGAGGGTCAACGCGCTCGGTACGCATGAATGGCCACATGTTTCGCCGCCGCCCGCGCCGGGGCGCGCACCGGACCCGGGGCCGCCGTTCCGCTGGTGGGAGAGCACGCCCCGCCGCCGGCCGGCCCGCGGATTCATGGGGGATTCATCTGCCGGAACGGGTGTTGACCGGACAACGCCGCTGGCGAATCCTGTCGTCGGGCGGGGGGGCCGGCCCCCCCCACGGACCGGGGGGCACCCCTGTCCCACGCGGCGCACCACCCCACCCGCGCCCCCGCCCCGGCCGCCGGCGGGCCGGAGTTGCCCCGCG
>NZ_JBHYKG010000261.1:0-12364 GCF_042741245.1 Kitasatospora sp. NPDC058965 | reverse complement strand
CCCGGGGGGCGGGGGGCGGCCGCCCCGGGGGGGCGCGGGGGGGGGGGGGCTCCTCGCGGGGCCGCCAACCCACCGGGCGTCCGGGGGGGGGGGGGCGGGGCCCCGGTCCGGCCTGTCCGCGCTCCGCTCGAGGTCGAGCTGACGCTGGTGTGTCGTGTGCGTGGGTGTGTAGCCGAGACCGTCGTTGATCTGCCTCATGTGCGTGTTGCTGTCGGCGGTGTCGGTCAGGAGGCCACCGAGGTCCGGATAGTCCCTGGGCCTGTCGGATCGACTCGGCCTTCATCTTTCGACAGCCGCCGTAGGGCCTGTCTCACAACTCGCGTCGGATTCGGCGAGTCGAAGGAGAGGGACCATGCCCAAGGCAGTCAGAGGTACGACGAGCTCCTACGTCGGGTCAACCCGGCCCCTGCTCGCCGAACTGCAGACCTGAAGTCCGCCGAGCTGCAGGGGGATATTCCGTGGCGGCGGCCGCCGCCCGGCGGGCACGATGGCCGTATGGCCGACAACCCTGAGCCGAGGCGAACGCAGCTCTCCGAACCTCTCGCCCGCTTCCAGGACGCGCTGCGGAGCATCACCGCCCACCGCCGAGCCCCCCTGGCCGCGGCCCACCACATCGACCGGGTCGGCAGCCCCGCCGACATCAGGGTTGCCCTGGGGCTGCTCGCCGAGCACCCCTCGGTCGTGCTGCGCATGGAGGAGGCCGCCCGGCCCGACTACGTGCACCCGACCCGCCCGCTCGAACGGTCCGCCTCGGTCGCCGCACTGCCGGTCGGTGGCTCGCTCACCCTCGCGCTCTCCTCCCTTCATGCCGACGGGCGGATCCGGGCCCAGACGGTGCGCCCGCTGCTCGAGCGGCTCCGCCAGGATCCGCCGCAGCTCGGACTCGTGGCGTTCCTTGTGCTGCGCACCACCGACTGGGTGCCTGAGGTGCGGGACGCGGCCCGTGCGGCGCTGGTCCTGGTGCTGCAGGAGGCGCCGGACGGCCTGGTTGAGGCGGCCGCGCAGGTGGCGGTGCTGCTCAGTCGGCGAAAGCGCGGCGGCTTCGCCGGTCAGCAGGCCCGTGCCGCGCTGCTCGCCAGGCCCGGAGCGGCGCACCTCGAGCGGCTGCTCGGCTCCCCGGACCACCTGCTCCGACAATTCGCCCTGCAGGTCGCGGTATCCGGCGGCCGGTGCACCACCGAACGGCTCGCCGCGCTCGCCCGGGACGACGCCGACCGCCGGGTGCGGGAGCTCGCGGCGGAGGCAGCCGTCCGCGAGGCCGTCTGGGCCGACCGGCTCGACCTGGTCCGCCGACTCGCCGCCGACCGCCACCCCGAGGTCCGCGCCGCTGCGGTCACCGGCTTGCTACGGGCCGGCCGGACGGCCGACGCCGCGAGGTTCTTCGACGACCTCTCGCCCGAGGTGCGCGCCGTCGCCCACGAAGCCGTCGGCCGCGTCGGCGGTGATGTACCCGCGCACTACCGCACCGCCGTCCGGGAGGCCCGGCCCACCCCTGGCGCGATCCTCGGCCTGGCCGATTTCCGCGACCGGACGGACGCCGCCGGGCTGACCGAGTTGCTGTCCCACCCGCATGCGGACGTCCGCGCCGCCGCGCTGCGGGCCCTGCGGCAGCTGCGTGCCGTCCCGGCGGAGTCCGCGCGGCTGCTCCTGGGTGACCCGTCCCGGCGGGTGGTCCGCGAGGCGGTGCGCGTCGTGCCGGCCGAAGCCGAGCTGCTGTCGCACCCGCGCGGGCAGGTTCGCGCCGCCGCGTTGCGGGCCCTGCTGTCGCTGGGTGCGGTCCCGGGGGAGTCCGTACTGCCGTTCCTGCGGGACCCGTCGCGGAGCGTGGTCCGTGTGGCAGCGCGCTCTCTTTCGCCCGGCGCCCGCGCACCGTTCCTGGGGGAGAGACCCGGCCTGATCCGACGCGAATTGTCAGACCGCCCCTAGCTCGTGCGTACGGGCGGACTCGCCGCAGCCGGGCCGCGTCATGGGTCACCTCCTCCGAGTGTGGCCAATTATTGCAACGCAGCATTGAAGTGTTGCCATCTGAGCCTGAGTTATTGCCTCCTGATGTCGCCCGTGCCACAAGGGCCTGTCGGAGAAGGTGGGCCTGCCCGTCCCCACCACCTGGGAGCAGCTCCGGGACGAGGCGAAGCAGCTCCAGGGCGCCGGCCTGGTGAAGTACGGCTTCACCGCCCAGTGGGCCGGCACCGCCCGCCGGGCTCCGTGCGCGGGCGCTCGTCCCGCGCACCGTCGAACGTCTGACACCTCGTGCGGCGGGGAGGGTGGCCGAATCACCTACTGGTTCGAGTAGGAAGCACCGGTTTCAATGGAGGGGCGAGGCAACCCGGGAGCTGTTGGGGAGGACAGTCGTGTCGGACGCAGTGGGTGGGGTCACGCAGGAGCAGGTCGAGGAGCAGGCGCTCCGGATGCGGGAGCGGCTGGGCCGCTGGCGGGGCATCGACGGGTTCGACCCGGTGGCGGCGCTGGACGTGGTGGCGGCGGCGCGCAGGGCGGTGGAGGTGCGGGCCCGGCCGAGGCCGTCCGCGCGCGAGGTGCTGACGGCGGTTCGGCCGCGGTGGGCGGAGGAGGCGGCGGCGCGGGGTCTGACCGGCGAGGCCCGGAGCGAGTTCGTCCGGCAGATCCTGGCCAGCGACAGCCCGCAGGTCGCCTGCGAGTCGCCGACCTTCTGGACGTACGCCATCCACCTCAACAGGGCGGCGGTCCTGCTGCTCCAGGAGAGCGCAGAGCAGTTCAACCAGGTGCTGGAGGCTGCCGCCTGGGCGGAGGAACTGGTGGAGGACATCGTCGGTCCGTTGGTGGCCTTCATCGGGGTGGAGGCGGCGAGCATCGTGGCGGTCTCCAACTCCACGAGCAACGGCCAGGTGGTCCTCGTCGGGGTCTACCCGGTGCCCGTGGTCGTCGCGCAGTCCGATCCGGACTACGACTGGGACTTCGCCGACATGGTCCAGCACATCGTTGACGGCATCGGCGACGTGTTCGGCGGCCTCGGCGGCTGAACGGTGCGGCTGAACGGCCGGCCCCGGTCGGCCGCACCCGGGCGCGCGCCGGAGTACGGCACGCGTTGGTGCCCGCACCGCAGGAACTCACGTGCGACCACCACTGGATGTGCGGCCGGGCCACGGCAGGTGGAACGGCACCTTCGCCCCGCTCGGCGGGAGCATCTACGGGCGGTTCATCGAGTTCGACCACGTGAGGCCGCGAACCGGCCTGCTGCACGACGAGGAGGACGCCTGTTCCGGACGGTGGATGATGCGGGACGGCGTCCTGGCCGAGGTGCCACATCCCGGCCATCGGCGCCTCCAGCCCCCGGCGCCGACCACCGACGAGTTCCCGCCCGACCCGGGGCTGCTCTGGCGTACGGAGAAGGCCGTCCCGTCCGAATACGCCACGTCGCGCCAGGACCAACGTCCCGCCTGGTAGGACTCGGAGTGCGGTGAGGAACGGGTCACCGGGAATCGCCCTGGACGAACCCGTGCAGGTGCACGTCGTGCCAGCCGTCAGCATGCAGCACCGCGCTGCGCATGGTGCCCTCGTGCAGGTAGCCGGCCTTCTCGGCCACCCGACAGGACGCCGGATTCTCCACCGAGTGGACCAGCGACATCCGGTGCAGACCGAGCTCCTCGAGTCCCCACGCGCTCAGCCTCTTGACGGCCTCGACCACGAGGCCGGTGCCCCGCGCGGACGGCAGCAGCCAGTAGAGGAGTTCTGCGTTGCCCTCCACGAGGTTGATCTGGCGCCACCCGATCAGACCGACCGCTTCGCCGCCCTCCGGGCGCGCGACGGCCCAGATCGCGCCCGACTCCTCCTGCCACCGCTCGCGCATACGCGCGATCCGCCGGTGCGCGTCCTCCAGGCCGTCCACGGCCAGCATGTTCCACTGCCGGATCGACGGATCCTGGCCGGCGGCCACCAGGACCCCGGCGTCGGTCGGAGCCCATGGCCGCAACACCGGACCGCTGCGCAGACCGAGCATCGGTTGCGCCTGCCCGGACAGCCGACCACGGGGAACAACGGGAGGCGGAGGCGGGGGCAGTATGGAGATCATTGCGGCATCGTGCCACAGCTCCCGGCCCGCCAGCAGGCCAATTTCGCGCCTCCCGAGACGCAATCCCTCGGACCTCAGCAGCCGCTTGACGCCCGCCCCCTGACCGGGCGGGCGCGCGCCGGGAACTCGTCGTTCCCCGGGGCGCTGCTCTCGCTGCCGCGGTGCGGCACGCGCCGGCAGCGCGGTAAATCAGGTGGCCGTCGGCCGCCGCTCCGTTAGGCTCGCCCGCGATCCGCAACCGAAGGGACAATGTGAGCGTCAGCTTTTCCGCAGGTGAGCAGCAGTGGCGGGACCGGCTCGGAACACTTCGCCAAGTGGTGCGCCAGGAGGTGGTGGCACGTCAGGTGGCCGAGCAACTCGGCGAACCGGCCGGACGGCGGGTGCTGGACATCGGGTGCGGCCAGGGGACCCAGGCGCTGCTGCTGGCCCGGCGCGGCTTCCGGGTGACCGGACTCGACTCCTCGCCCCAGCTGCTGGAGGACTTCCGTGCCGCGCTGGGGGTGGAGCCCGCCGAGGTGGCCGAGCGGGTGGAACTGGTCCAGGGCGACGCCGAGGCGATCGTGGCGCGGTTCGGCACGGCGAGCTTCGACGTGGTGCTCTGCCACGGCGTGCTGATGTACTTCCCCGACCCGGCCCCGCTGCTGAACGCCCTCGCCCAGGTGCTGGCCCCCGGTGGACGGCTCTCGCTGCTGGTCCGCAACGGCGACGCGCTCGCCATGCGGCCCGGGCTGCTGGGCGACTGGGACAGCGTCGAGCAGGCCTTCGCCGGGGAGGGCTACCTGAACCGGATCGGCGTGCAGGCCCGCGCCGACCGCCTGGCCGACCTCACCGCGGAACTGACCACGCGTCAACTGTCCGTCACCCAGTGGTACGGGGTGCGCGTCTTCACCGACGCGGCCGGCTCCGCCGAACCGCTGCCCGAGCCCCGGGTGCTGGAGACGATCCTGCGCCAGGAGGAGCGGGCCGGCCGCACCGACCCGTACCGCGCGGTGGCTGCCCTGCTCCACCTGTTCGCCACCCGCGTCTGACCGAGGCCGGGACCGCAGGTCGCCGCCCACCGACGGGTGTGCCGCGGCGACCGGCGGTGGTGGGTGAGGTGCCTCCCTCGGCGGGTGCCTCCACGAGGCTCGTCAAGCTGGTGCCCCGCGAGGTCGCACCGCGGATGCTGGCGGCGCGCGGCGGAGGGATCGTCCGTCCGGCTCGGCGGCCCGGGTGCCCGATCGAGCTCCGGCACGGCCACCTACGGGTAGCGGGCCGAACCACCTGGCCGTCAGTCTCGGGAACAGTGGCCGGCGGGCGCGGGCGGCCCAGTTGCTCGCCGAACTCCTGCAGGACCGGCACCAGGTGCTCGGCCCCGACGCCCCCGCCACCGTCACCACCCTGCGCCGGCTCGCCCGCTTCACGCACTGAGGGGCCGGGTCGGCCGCGGACGGGCGGCCCGCATCGGTTCGCATGGGTGGACGGCAACCGGGAAGACGGTGCGGGACGTCTCCTGAGGCGACGGCCTCGGGGAATCCCGATGAAGGGGGAGATCATGAGTGTTCTGGGGTGGATCGTGCTGGGCCTGCTGGCCGGGGCGATCGCCAAGCTGCTGCTGCCCGGCCGCGATCCGGGTGGGGTGCTGACGACCGTGCTGATCGGCGTCGCCGGTTCGTTCGTCGGGGGCTGGCTCTCGGCCCACCTGCTGCACCGGTCGATCAACCGGCACTTCTTCGACCTGCCGACCTGGGGCGCCGCCATCGGGGGAGCCCTGGTGCTGCTGATCCTCTACCGCCTGCTGTTCGGCAACTCCAGCCGCTGACGGCCCGGCAGGTCAACGGCACCGCCGACCGCAACCCCGAGCGTCGGCCGGGGTGGCGGTCGGGCAGACAGGATCCGCACCACCGCACACCCCGGCGGATTCACAGCGCGACGACACCGCACCGCTGCCCCCGGCGCCGTTCCCGCCGTCAGCGTTCCGGCGGAAGTGGCACACCGGCCCCGAGCGCACGATCGGCGCGTGCTCGGGCGTCGGCGGACCAGTGGGGGGCGTTCCACCGGTCGGCGATCGCGGCGGCCCGGGCGAAGTGGGTAGCGGCCTCGTCGGTACGGCCGAGGAGGAGGGCGAGTTCGCCGAGGGTGTGGGCGACCGGACGCAGCGCCAGCGACAGGCTCTCCGCCCCCGCCGGGGGACCGTCACGGTGGGGGAGGAGGTCCGCGTAGATCTCCTCGGCGGCGTGACGGTCGTTCAGCGCGACGATCGCCATGGCGCGCAGGCTCGTCAGGAAGGTGAAGAAGAAGTCGGGCCGGATCGGGCCCGGTGACGTGCGCGCCCGGTGGGCCTCCTCGGTCCGGCCGGCGGCGTGGAGGGCGAGCGCGAGCAGGTCGGCGACCGTCGGGCCGAGCTCCCCGTGGAGCGCGCGTACGTCGTCCAGGTGGTCGCCGAGCGTGCCGTCGCTCAGCCTGATCGTCGCCAGGGCGAGGTGCAGGAAGCCCGCGTGCACCGATCCGGCGAGTTCCATCCGTCCGGCGGCCTCGACGTAGCGGCGTTCGGCGTCGGCGAACCGGGCCTCGGCGAGCGCCAGGGTCGCCAGCGCGATCTCGCCGACGCCGATGGCCTCCGGCATCCGGTAGGCGCGGGCGAGGTCGAGCGCCTCCCCGATCACCCGGCGCATCGTCGCCGGGTCGTTGGCCGCGGCGGCGTTCGCGGCCTGGTTGAGCAGCCCGGTCACGCGGTAGACGGGCAGGTCGTGCTCGACGCCGATCTCGACCAGCTCCCGGGCGTACTCCGCCCGCCGGGACTCGTCGGCCAGGACCAGCAGCGCCGCGGCCCGCAGACGGGGTTCGGTGGCGAGGTCGAGTGCTTCGTGTGCCGCGGCCGTGACCGCCGGATCCTCCTCGCCCACCAACTCGTTGGCGTACGCCACGAGGAGACGGGACCGCACGTCGGGCGTGAGGCCGGTCCGCTTCAGCAGGCGGCCGAGGCGGTCGACGAGGAGACGGTCGACCGTGCCGTACCTGCGGCTCTGCCAGGGCGTGGGCTCGGTCCAGGCGGTGAACGCGGCGATCATCAGGTCGTCGCGGCCGATCGACTCGGCGTACTCCACGGCCTGCTGGCGGGTGTCCCTGGCCGCGGCGACGGCCCCGGCCCTGATCTGCGCGCGCAGCAGCCTGCCGAGCAGGTCGATCCGCTCGTCCGGTGCGCCCGAGTTGGCGACCGCGTCGGTGAGGAGGCCGACCGCCACGTCGTGGGCGTAGCGCGCCTCGGCGAGCTCGGCGGCCCGCACGCAGTGGCCGACGGCCTTCGGCGATCCTGCTCGCGCATAGTGGTGGGCGAGCGCCGCCACGTCGCCGGAGCCTTCCAGGGCGGCGGCGATCCGGGCGTGCATCCGGGCGGCCCGCAGCCGGGTGACGTCGGCGACCAGGGTGTCCCGCACCAGCGCGTGGACGAACCGGACGAGCCCGGGCCCGGGCTCGTCGAGCAGTCCGGCGGCGACGCCCGCGTCCAGCGCGTCCAGGACGCCGTCCTCGTCGGAGTCGGCGGCCCGCACGAGCACGTCCACCGAGCTCTCCCGGCCGGCCACCGCCGCCAGTCGCAGGACGGACAGGCTGTCGGCGGGCAACCGTGCCAGCCGGCGCCGCAGCACGTCGCGCACGCCCTCGGGGACCTCGGAGAGCGCGACCAGCGCGCCCTCGCCGGCCAGCAGCCGCGCGCTCTCCCGGACGTAGAACGGGTTGCCGCCGGTCCGCTCGGCGATCCCGGCCGCGGTCGCGTCGTCGGCCCGGCACTCGGCCCGGACGAGTTCCGCGACGGCGTCGCCGTCCAGTCCGGGCAGGTCCAGCCGGAGCGGTGCGGTGCGGGCGAGGGTCCCGAGCGCCTCGGTCAGGCGCTCGCTCTCGTCCGCCCGGTACGCCGCGACGACCAGGACCGGGGCGCGCAGGCCGACGCCACCGCCGAGGAGGGCCAGCGTGACGGAGTCCGCCCAGTGGAGGTCGTCCAGGAGAACGGCGACCGGCCGGTCGGCGGCGGTGGCCGCGAGCCAGTGCCACAAGGCCTGTTGGAGCCGGAACCGCCCGGCCGTCGCGTCCTCGTCCACCCGCGCGGCGTCGGCGAGCAGCGGCGCGAGGTCGTCCGCGAACTCCCCCGGCGGGGCGCTCAGGGCGACCTGCCGCAGCACCTCGACCCATGCCCACGCGGGTGGTGCGCAGTCCATGTCGGGGCAGCGCCCGGCGGCCACGAGCCACCCGTCCTGTTCCAGGCGCGCGCCGAGGTGCTCCAGCAGCGTCGACTTGCCGAGCCCCGCCTCCCCGGTGACGAGCGCGAAGCGTGCGCCCTCGGCGCCGGCGTCGTCGGCGGCCGCCACCAGCGCCGCGAGTTCGCCCTCCCGCCCGACGAACGTCGCGCTGGCGGGCCCGGTGTGCGTCGGCGCCGGCGGCGGCGTCGTCGACCGCGGCCGGGCCGTGCCCGCGGGGGAGGGCAGGGCGGCAGCGGAGGCGGGCCGGACGGCCGCGGGGGCCGGCGGGACGGCGGCGGGGGACAGCGGGAGGGCCGCGGGGGACGGCGGGACGGTGGCGCGCAGGACGTCCGTGCGCCGGGTGAGGATCGCCTCCTCCAGGGCCACCAGCTCCGGCCCGGGGTCGAGGCCCAGCTCGTCGGCGAAGACGGCGCGGGCACGGCGCAGCGCGGCCAGGGCGTCGGCCTGGCGGCCGCTGCCCCACAGCGCGACAGCATGCATCCGCCAACCCTCCTCACGCAGCGGAGCGTCGCGGGTGAGTCCCTCCGCCTCGGGCACCACGGTCGCGGGATCGCCGAGCCGCAGCCCGGCCGCGACGCGCAGTTCGCGGGCGACCAGGCGCAGCTCGTCCAGCCGGGAGGTCTCGGCGGCGGCCCACGGCTCGTCGGCGACCTCGGCGTACGCGGGTCCGCGCCACAGCGCCAGCGCCTCCTCCAGCCGGGCGCGAGCGGCACGGGGATCGGCGAGCGTCCGGGCCTCGTCGAGCAACTCCTCGAAGCGCCAGGCGTCCACCGCACCCTGCGGCAGCCGCAGTGCGTAGCCGGGCGCCGCGCTCACCAGCAGGCGGGCCGGGGTGCGCGGCGCCCGGCCGGGTTCCAGCAGGCGGCGCAGGTTCGACACGTACGCCTGCAACGACACCAGTGCGCGGGACGGCGGTTCGCCGCGCCACAGGTCCTCGACCATCCGGTCGACCGGCACGACCTGCCCGCGCGCCGCGACCAGCAGGCCCAGCACGCCGCGCTGCCGCGGTCCGCCGAGGGGAACGGGCGCGCCGCCGGCCTCGGCCGCGAACGAGCCCAACACCCGGATGAAGACCATGACGTGACACATCGTACGCACGGTCGGCGCGGGCGTTCCAAATCGATTCCAAGAGCCTTCCAAAACCCCAGGGGCAGTCTTGAGCACGTCGAAGAGAACGTGAGCTCGCCCGGCACATCGACCGCGTTCGCGCGGCCTGAGCCCGACCCCCTGACCCTGACCTCCGCACCCGCACCCGCACCCGCACCCGCAAGGACACAGCCATGACACTCAAGACCGTCAACACCGCCCTGACCACCGTCGGCGTCCTCTTCATCCTCTACATCGGCGTGTCCTACGTCCTGACCCCCGGGACCACCGCACCGGGCTTCGGCCTGCCCAGCTGGCCCTCCGGCGACGGCGACGGCTTCCTGATCCTCAAGGGCATCCGCGACATCGTGTCCGGCCTGGTCCTGGGCGTCCTGCTGGTGACCGGTCAGCGCCGTGCCATGGGCTGGGTCCTGCTGGTCGAGGCCCTCACCCCGCTGGGCGACATGACCAACGTGCTCGCCCACCACGGCTCCGCCGCCGTCGCATTCGGCGTCCACGGCCTGACCGCGGCAGTGATCGTCGTCACCGGCCTGCTGACGCTGCGCGAGACCCGCAAGACCACCGCCGGCACGGTGGCCGCGGCGCAGGAGCCCGGTCCCGCGAAGGCGCGCATCGCGGTCTGATCAGCGGCCCCGGCTCCAGCCAGGCGCGGGGGTGCCGCCGAGAAACGGTGTTGCCCCCGCCCGCAGCGATCACTAGGGTCGGCCGGGTGACTGCCGGGTCGGCCTTGAGCCATGCACGAGTGGGTTCCCCGGCCTCGGCGTGAGCCCGAGGCGGGCCAGAGGCCCGCCCCTCCTCCGCGTCTTCGCTCCCGGCGCCCTCGTTCGGTGCCCCCTTCCAGCGGATCCCCAGACCGGAGACACCCCACCGATGTCCTACGACCAGCACTTCCCGAACGATTTCGAGCTGCCGGCGGCCTGCGTGCAGCTGAACCACACGGCCGTCTACGCAAGCGACCGGTACCTGTCCGCGGAGTTCCTCGCCGCGGTTCTCGGCCTGAGGGTCGGCGCTCCGTTCGGGCCGTTCCTCCCTGTCGACCTCGGCAACGGCGTGACGCTCGACTACTACGAGAAGCGGGACGAGGCGATCCAGTCGCAGCACTACGCCTTCCTCGTCCCCGACGAGCAGTTCGACGCCGCGATCGCCCGCCTGGAGTCGTTCGGCACCACCTACTACGCCGACCCCGGCCACACCGACCCGGGCAGGATCAATAACCTGTTCGGCGGCCGCGGCGCCTACTTCAACGACCCGGACGGCCACAACATGGAGATCATGACCCGGCCCTACGCCCGCCCGTAGGTCCGCGGCCTGCGGCCCGTACCTGCCGATCAGTGGGTACGGCCGTAGGCCGCGGACTTTCCCTTCCGCGTCGGCCAGTTGCGCTGGTGCGCTGGCGCTGTGCACAACAGGCGGTCGTGGCGGGGGATCAGGGTTGTGGGCGCAACCCGCACGGCAAGAGTCTTCGCACACCTCGGCAGGCCGAGCTTCCCCGACGCCGCGGGACGTCACGGCACCACCGAAAGGGGGTGTGCGAGCGCCTCACTACCCACGTCCGCCAAGGCGGCGCCGCGGTCCCTCGGGCACTGCACCCGCTCCGTCACGGACCGGCTGCTGCTCGGGTGAGGGGCGCGTTCCCCGCCCCCGAGCAGCAGCCGGGCGCCTGGTCACCCGGGCGCTCACCGTGCGTCAGTTCAGGACGACGACCTTGTGCATGCCCTCGAAGGCGTGCGGGATGCCGGTCTGGTCGTCCGGGACGAAGCAGAGCAGGACGTAGGTGCCGGCGGCCAGCCCCTGGGTCTTGAGCTCCACGGTGCCGTTGGGCGAGATCGCGCCCACTCCGGAGGGCGGGCCGGTGAACGGGGGCGGCCCGGGGTTCTGGCCGTTGGCCAACGCGTCGAAGAACGCCTGGACGTCGGCGTCCGTGGTGCCGGGAGCGACGGGCTGGATCTGCATCTCGTGCAGCTCGTCGGCCTCGTTGTGGACCAGGATCGGGGCGTTGGCGGTGTCCAGGTTCTGGGCGTCGAAGCGCGGGCCGTCCGAGGTCTCGTGCTGGAGCACGATGCTCTGCGGGAACGCGGCCAGTTCGCGACCGTTGTCACCGCAGAGCTGGAGCGTGCGGAACACCGGGTGCGCCGGGTCCGCGAGGAACGCGGTGAAGTCCAGGAGGTAGAGCGTTCCGTCGCCGATCCGCTCGGTCTGCTCCTCGGGGACCGCCGGGGTGACGAGCTGGCCGCCCAGGGCGTCGGATTCTCCCCGGACGGCAGTGATCCCCGCCGCCGCTGTCGCGGGGTCCGTCTGGTTGACGGCCTTCGCCAGGTCGGCGAACACCTGGTCGATCGACACCCCCTCGTGCGGGCGCAGGATCTGCAACTGGCGGCCGTTCGGGTCGTCGGTCTCCGTGCGGAAGGTGACCAGACCGCCCTGGGCCTGTTCGGGTGAGCTGATCCCTGACTTGTCGATGCGGATCCGGACGGGCTCGGCATGGTGATGGTCATCGGCGACGGCGAGGCCGGTTCCGCTGACGGTGGTGGCGCAGGCAAGGGCGGCGGCCGCCAGCCTTGCTGCGGTACGGGTGAGCACGGCGCTGGGCATGGAGATCCTTCCTGATCGAGCCTGACGCAGATGGGTCACCGCTCCGGGGAGCTGTCATGCAGTCATGGGTCGAATGAGGCTCGTTCGGCGCACCGGAACCGGGGACAGGTCACCTCGCGACTGGCGGTGCCGTCGTCGTCGCGTCGTCGGACGGGATGCCGGCCGACCAGCCGGGGCACCGTCCGACGACGGAGCTACCGTCCGACGACGGAGCTGAGGGCGGCTCCAGGGGCGGGCAGCACAGGAGCTCTGTGTCGCAGTAGCCGGTCGTGTGGCAGGCGACCGGCCGTGGCTGATCGCCCGTCACATCGGCGACGTGGCGCGCGGGCCACCTCCACGGCGAGGGCGTGCGCGAGCCCGGGTCCGGACGGCGTCCGGACCC
>NZ_JBHYKG010000260.1:0-12441 GCF_042741245.1 Kitasatospora sp. NPDC058965 | reverse complement strand
GGTTCACACCCGGCGGGGCCCCCCCCGCCACGGGCCCGCCGCCGCCCCCGCGACTTTGGCCGAAACTGACTGTCCGATGAAGATCACAACCGGTTAAGGTCCCCCAGGGGCCGGCGCCACACCAGTCACACTGGTTCGCTGCCGCCCCACTTTCCGCGTCTGAACGCACAGGGGGATCCACATCATGTCTGCTCGCCTGACCCGCGCCGCGCTGCGCGTGACCGTCGGCACCGCGGCCGCCGCCGCACTGGCCCTGGGCACCGTCCCGGCCGACGCCCTGACCGGCGGCCCGATCGGCGTCGGCCCGATCGGCGTCGTCGCGGCGCCCAACGACTTCCAGCTCACCATCAACACGGGCAACTACGGGCAGCCGTACCACACCGAGCGGCACCCCGACGGCACCTGGAGCGACTGGGACGCCGTCCCGGACATGTACTACAACCCGGGCGCCACCGAGACCCTGACCCAGGCCGAGGACGGCAACGGGCACACCCTGCTGGCCTCCCGGTTCGCCGACCAGATCCAGTTCCTGGTCTACGACCACTCCACCGCGACCTGGACCTCGCCGACCGGCACCACCGCGCCGATCCCGGCCGAGATCCCGATCGTGCACTCGGGCAACACCCCCGCCACCACCCCGGTGGTCACGCTGGCCGCCTCGGTGGTGGTCGGCGGCGAGTTCCACCTGTTCGGCATCGCCGGCAACGGCGGCCTGTACGAGATCGTCCGGCACGCCGACGGCAGCTGGACCGGCTGGAGCGACCTGAGCTTCCAGCTGAACGGCATCGGCACCGTCACCGGCCTGGCCGCCGCGACCACCAACGGCACCGACCTCCAGCTGGTCGCCGTGGCCGGCGGCAAGCTCTGGCACGCGCTGCGCAGCACCACCGGCGGCGCCTTCGGCAGCTGGGGCGACGTCTTCGCCAACTCCAGCAACCCGGGCACCGCCGAGCACGTCGCGGTCGCGGGGGTCAACGGCCAGCTCCAGGTGGTGGTCAGCGCTAACAACGGCACCGGGGTCTACCACGCGATCCGCAACGCCACCGGCAACTGGACCGTCTTCGGCAACGTCGAGGCGGCGGCCGGCAACCCCGGCCAGATCACCGGGGTGGGCGCCGCGGGCACCGGCGCGATCACCGGCACCCAGGTCCTCCAGCTGGCCGTGCTGACCAGCGGCGGCACCGTCTTCCACACCGTGCGGGACAGCGGCGGCCACTGGACCGGGTTCGGCAACGTGACCACCACCGTCAAGGGTTCGGTCAGCGGCACCGCGGTGACCGTGGCCGGCTCGGGCGAGTGACGGCGCTCAGCCCGGCAGTTCGGCCGCCGCGGCCCGGCGGGAGGCCCACAGGCTGCTGACCGTGGTGACCGCGAGGACCACCACGATGACGCCCAGCGAGAGCGGGGTGCTGATCTCCGGCACCGGCACCCCGCTCTCGTGCAGGGCGTGCAGCACCAGCTTGAGCCCGATGAAGCCCAGGATCACCGAGAGCCCGTAGCTCAGGTGCACCAGGCGCTGCAGCAGCCCGCCGAGCAGGAAGTACAGCTGGCGCAGACCCATCAGCGCGAAGGCGTTGGCGGTGAAGACGATGTACGGGTCCTGGGTCAGGCCGAAGATCGCCGGGATCGAGTCCAGCGCGAAGAGCAGGTCGGTCAGGCCGATCGCCAGCATCACCACGGTCATCGTGGAGATGGCCGGGAACCGCCGCCGCACCGCGCGCAGCAGCGCGTTCTCCTCGAACTCGCTCTCCTGGTGGCCGCTGCGGGCCTCCTTGACCAGCTTCCAGGCGGTCCACACCAGGAACGCGCCGAACAGGTAGAAGATCCAGGAGAAGCTGGCCACCAGGGCCGCGCCGCCGGCGATGAAGACCGCCCGCAGCACCAGCGCGATCAGCACGCCGACCATCAGCACCCGCTGCTGCTGCACCTTGGGCACCGCGAACTTGGCCATGATCAGCACGAAGACGAAGAGGTTGTCGACGCTCAACGACTTCTCGGTGACGTAGCCGGCGAAGAACTCCCCCGCCTTGGCCCCGCCGAACTGCCACCACAGGAAGCCGCCGAAGGCGATCGCCAGCACCACCCAGACCGCGGTCCAGGCACCGGCCTCCTTGAGCGAGACCTCGTGCGGCTTGCGGCCGCCGATGAAGAAGTCGACGGCGATCAGGGCGACCAGGACCCCGATGGTGCCCGCCCACAGGGCGAGGGAGACGTCCATGGAAATGCTCCTCCGGCATGGATCGATGCCGGAGGTCTCTTCCGCCCGCGCGACGCGGACCGGCGAACCCGGGCGACCAGCAGGATCGGTCGCCGTGATGACGGGAGACGCCGCGGGGAATACTCCCCTCCGTTACCTGGAAGCGTACCAGCCATTCCCAAGAGAAGGTAAAGGACGGCGGGCGGCACGGCTGCTCCGGCGGCCCCGACGGCCTAGAGGAACGGCTCGATGGCGGGCAGCAGGTCCTGGAAGGTCCGGGCCCGGGCCGGGGCCCCGATCGCCTGCATGCCCCAGCCGCCGTCCGGCTCGCGGTACACCTTCGCCATGATCTGGCCGGTGTGCGCGCCGCCGCCGGCCAGCTCGTAGCGGGCCAGCTCCTGGCCGCTGACCTGGTCCACCAGGCGGCAGTGCGCGTTCTCCACCTCGGCGAAGTTCTGGCCGGTGTAGGAGCTCACCGTGAAGACCACCTGGGTGATCCGCTCCGGGATCCGGGTCAGGTCGACCATGATCGACTCGTCGTCGCCGCCCGGGCCGCTGCCGCCCACCAGGTTGTCCCCGGTGTGCCGGATCGAGCCGTCGTTGCTCACCAGGTGCTGGAAGAAGACCACGTCGCTGGGGACGTGCTCGGCGTAGAGCAGCGCCGAGGCGTCCAGGTCGACCTGGCGGGCCTTGAGGCCGAACAGCCCGCGCTTGGGCACGGCCCGCCAGCCCAGGCCCATCCGGACCAGGCTCAGGGACTCTCCGGTCGGCCTGCGCAGGCGGACCTGCTGACCCTTGTTCAGACTCACCGACACGGTGCGGCCCCCTCCAATGTGCGCCGGACTCACCCTAGGCCCCCGGCCGGGCCCCGGGCCAGGGGCCCTCCCCACACCGGGCCGCGTTGTCCGAGGTCAACCGATGCCGGCCTCGCGCATCTGGCGCAGCTCCTTCTTCAGCTCCTTGACCTCGTCGCGCAGCCGGGCGGCCAGCTCGAACTGGAGCGAGGCCGCGGCGTTGTGCATCCGCTCGGTCATGTCCTGGATCAGCTGGGCCAGCTCGGCGGCCGGCAGGCTCTTGGCGTCCTTCTTCTCGGCGCCCAGGGCGGGCACCGGGGCCCGGCCCTTGGCCTTGCCCGCGTCCCGGTAGCCGGTGGACATCAGCTCCTCGGTGTCCACCTCCTCGCGGGCCAGGGTGTCCAGGATGTCGCCGATCTTCTTGCGCAGCGGCTGCGGGTCGATGCCGTGCTTCTGGTTGTAGGCCTGCTGGACCTCGCGGCGCCGGTTGGTCTCGTCGATGGCCTTCTCCATCGACGGGGTGATCCGGTCGGCGTACATGTGCACCTGGCCGGAGACGTTGCGCGCCGCGCGGCCGATGGTCTGGATCAGCGAGGTGCCGGAGCGCAGGAAGCCCTCCTTGTCCGCGTCCAGGATCGCCACCAGCGAGACCTCGGGCAGGTCCAGGCCCTCGCGGAGCAGGTTGATGCCGACCAGCACGTCGTACTTGCCGGCCCGCAGCTCGCGCAGCAGCTCCACCCGGCGCAGGGTGTCGATGTCGCTGTGCAGGTAGCGGACCCGGATGTCCAGGCCGAGCAGGTAGTCGGTGAGGTCCTCGGACATCTTCTTGGTGAGCGTGGTGACCAGCACCCGCTCGTCCTTCTCCACCCGGGCCCGGATCTCGTGCACCAGGTCGTCGATCTGGCCCTCGGTGGGCTTGACGATCACCTCGGGGTCGATCAGACCGGTGGGGCGGATGATCTGCTCCACCTGCCCGTCGCCGCGGGACAGCTCGTACGGCCCCGGGGTGGCGGAGAGGTACACGGTCTGGCCGATCCGCTCCAGGAACTCCTCCCACTTCAGCGGGCGGTTGTCCAGTGCGGACGGCAGCCGGAAGCCGTGGTCCACCAGGGTGCGCTTGCGCGAGGCGTCGCCCTCGTACATCGCGCCGATCTGCGGGACCGTCACGTGGGACTCGTCGACGACCAGGAGGAAGTCCTCCGGGAAGTAGTCCAGCAGGGTGTTCGGCGGGGAGCCGGGCTCGCGGCCGTCGAAGTGCATCGAGTAGTTCTCCACGCCGGAGCAGGTGCCGATCTGACGGAGCATCTCGATGTCGTAGCCGGTGCGCATCCGCAGCCGCTGGGCCTCCAGCAGCTTGCCCTGCTTCTCCAGGGTGGCCAGCCGCTCGGCGAGCTCGGCCTCGATGCCGGTGACCGCCCGCTCCATCCGCTCCGGTCCGGCCACGTAGTGCGAGGCGGGGAAGACGTAGACCGAGTCGTCCTGGCTGATGATCTCGCCGGTGAGCGGGTGCAGGGTGTACAGCGCCTCGATCTCGTCGCCGAACATCTCGATCCGGACCGCGAGTTCCTCGTAGACCGGGAAGATCTCGACCGTGTCGCCGCGCACCCGGAAGGTGCCGCGGGTGAACGCGAGGTCGTTGCGGGTGTACTGGATGTCGACGAAGCGGCGCAGCAGTGCGTCCCGGTCGACCTCCTCGCCGACCTTCAACCGGACCATCCGGTCCACGTACTCCTGCGGGGTGCCCAGGCCGTAGATGCAGGACACCGAGGCGACCACCACCACGTCCCGCCGGGTGAGCAGCGAGTTGGTCGCCGAGTGGCGCAGCCGCTCGACCTCCTCGTTGATCGAGGAGTCCTTCTCGATGTAGGTGTCCGTCTGCGGGACGTAGGCCTCGGGCTGGTAGTAGTCGTAGTACGAGACGAAGTACTCGACCGCGTTGTTCGGCAGCAGCTCGCGGAACTCGTTCGCCAGCTGGGCGGCCAGGGTCTTGTTCGGCGCCATCACCAGGGTGGGCCGCTGGAGCTTCTCGATCATCCAGGCGGTGGTGGCCGACTTGCCGGTGCCGGTGGCGCCCAGCAGGACGACGTCCTTCTCGCCCGCGCGGATGCGGCGCTCCAGCTCGGCGATGGCCGCGGGCTGGTCGCCGTTGGGCTGGTAGGGGCTGACGACCTCGAAGGGCGTCCTGGTCCGCTCAATGCTCGTGATGGGTCGCACGGGTCCACCGTACGACCCACCACCGACATTCAGGCCGGGTTCGGCCCGGTCGTCCGCACCGGGTCAGGTGCAGGAGAAGGGCACGAACGGCGGGCGCCAGAGCTTGCCGTCGCCGGGGGTGCCGGTGCCCGGCACGTAGTCCAGCGGCTCGAAGTGCAGGTTCGATCCGGCCGGCGCGGTCGACCCGGTCCACAGGTTGATCTTCTGCCAGGCCTGGCCGTCGATCACCGAGACGGTGTCGGGCTTGCCGCCGCAGCTGGTCGCGGTGATCAGCCGGCGGCCGTTCGCGGGCTGGCCCACGCCGAGGTTGGCGGGCGCGGTCCACGGGCCGAGCATGCTCGGCGCGGTCGCGTAGCCGGTGCCGGTCCCGGAGCAGAAGCCGCAGTTCTTGTCCGCGTAGGTCATCACCCAGGTCCCGGTGGCCGGGTCCCGGTAGGTGCCGGTGGACTCCACGCTGCTCAGGCCCGCCAGGCCGGTCACGCCGGTGCCGGTGCCGTCGGTGCCCCAGTAGGTCAGCTGCTCCAGGGCGATCGAGGCGGTGCCGGCCTGCGGGCAGACCAGCGCGATCGCGTTGTTCTCCGGCGAGGTGGTCAGGCCCGCGTCGCCGTTGGCGCCGTCGCACTGGTGCAGGTTCGGGCGGTGGGTGGTGCCGTAGGGCGCGCCGGCCGAGGCGCCGCACGGACCGGCGGGGCCGTTGCACCCCATCGTCATGTAGCCGTGGGTGGCGGTGTTCGGGGCCGGCAGGTTCTTGTAGCCGGGGGCGTTGAACCAGAGCACGAAGACGCCGTCGTTGGCGCCCCAGCCCGAGCGCTGCACCATCCGCGGCGAGAAGCAGCCGGAGCCGGTGTGCGCGCAGACCCCCTGGTAGCTGTTGCCCGGGTTGTACGGGTCGGCCGCGGTCGGCGAGAAGAGCGGCTGCGGCGCGGACCACGGCCCGCTCATGCTCGGCGCCGTCGAGACCCCGAAACCGCACCAGGTGGTGGGGTTCTGCAGCCAGGTGTAGCCGCAGCCGTACATCGTGCCGTAGAGGTAGTACGTCGAGCCGAACTTCTGGATCTGGCCGTCGTGCAGGTCGACCCCGCTGACCGTGACCGGCGCCGGCGGGGTGACCGGGTCGGGTGCGTCGGTGCAGGTGAACGGTGCGAGGGCGGTGCGCCAGACGGTCCCGTCTCCGGCCGTGTTGGTGGTGGGGGTGTAGACCAGCGGCTCGAACCGCAGGCCGGCGTTCGGCTCCGCGTTGGAGCCGGTCCACAGGTCGATCTTCTGCCAGGCCTGGCCGTCGATCTCGGTGACCGTGTCGACCTGCCCGCCGCAGGAGTTGGCCGAGAACGCGCGGCGGCCGTTGGCCGGCTGGCCGACCCCCAGGTTGGCGGGCGCGGTCCACGGGCCGAGCATGCTCGGCGCGGTGGCGTAGCCGGCGCCGGTGCCGGTGCAGTACCCGCAGTTCTTGTCCGCGTAGGTCATCACCCAGGTGCCGGTGGCGGCGTCGCGGTAGGTGCCGGTCGCCTCGATCGCGGTGACCCCGGCCAGGTAGTTCGCGCCGTTGCCGGTGCCGTTGGTGCCCCACTTGTCGAGCTGCTCGATGGAGAGCGAGTTCTCCTGCTTCGTGCAGACCAGGGCGATCGAGCCGTTCTCGGAGTCGGCGGTGAGGCCCGCGTCGCCGTTGGCCCCGTCGCACTGGTGCAGCACCGGGCGGTAGGTGGTGCCGTAGGGCGCGCCGGCCGAGGCGCCGCACGGGCCCGCGGGACCGTTGCACCCCATCGTCATGTAGGCGTGCGAGGCCTTGTTCGGGGCCGGCAGGTCCATGTAGGCGGGGGCGTTGAACCAGAGCACGAAGACGCCGTCGTTGGCGCCCCAGCCCGACCGCTGCACCATCCGCGGCGAGAAGCACCCCGAGGTGTAGCCGCTGACGCCGCCGCAGACCGACTGGTAGCTGTTGCCCGGGTTGTACGGGTCGGCCGCGGTCGGCGAGAAGAGCAGCTGGGGCGCGGACCACGGCCCGCTCATGCTCGGCGCCGTCGAGACCCCGAAACCGCACCAGGGCGTGTTGGGCTGCCACCAGGTGTAGCCGCACTTGTACATCGTGCCGTACAGGTAGTACGTCGAGCCGAACTTCTGGATCTGGCCGTCGTGCAGGTCGATCCCGGTGACGGTGACGCCTGCGGGCCGGGCAGCGGTGGCGGCGGGGACGGAGGCGGACCGGGCCGCCGGGGCGGCCACGGCGGCGGGGGCGGTCGGGACCGCCGCCCGGGCGGCGGTCGGGACGGCGCCGAGCAGCGCGGCGACCAGCAGTAGCAGCACTGCCGTGGCCGGGCCGGGTCGGCGGGTGGCGCGGGACATCAAGGAGCTCCAGCAGGGGGAAGGGTGACGGTCGTCCGTCGGTGGACGACCGTCACCCTAGGGAGCCCGCGTAACACGGGGCTCATGCCTGCCTAACGGCGGTTCAGGCCTTCGCGCTGTCCCGGGCCAGGGCGACCAGGCGGGAGACCGCCCGCAGGTACTTCTTGCGGTAGCCGCCCTTGAGCATCTCGGCGGAGAAGACCTGGTCGAACGGGATGCCGGAGGCGGTGATCGGCAGCTCCCGGTCGTACATCCGGTCGGCCAGCACCACCAGGCGCAGCGCCGTGGACTGGTCGTCCACCGCGCAGACCCCGCGCAGGAAGACCGCGTGCACGTCGTCCAGCAGCGCGCCGTAGCGGCTGGGGTGGACCGCCGAGAGGTGCTGCAGCAGCGCCGGGAAGTCGTCCAGCGCGGCCCGCGGGGCGGCGGCGGCCCGGGCGGCGACCTCCCCGTCGGTGTAGGGCGGCGGGGCGTCCGGCAGGCCGCGGTGGCGGTAGTCCTGGCCGTCGATCCGCACCGGCTTGAAGTGTGCCGACAGGCCCTGGATCTCGCGCATGAAGTCGGTGGCCGCGAACCGGCCCTCGCCCAGCTTCTCCGGCAGCGTGTTGGAGGTGGCGGCCAGCTTGACCCCGGCCTCGACCAACCGCGACAGCAGGGTGGAGACCAGCACCGTGTCGCCCGGGTCGTCCAGCTCGAACTCGTCGATGCAGAGCAGCTTGTGCCCCGACAGGGTCTGCACCGCCTGCTGGAAGCCGAGCGCACCGACCAGGTTGGTCAGCTCCACGAAGGTGCCGAAGGCCTTCGGCCCGGGGGCGGCGTGCCAGAGCGAGGCGAGCAGGTGGGTCTTGCCGACGCCGTAGCCGCCGTCCAGGTAGACCCCGGCCGGGCCGGTGGGGGCCGGGGCGGAGCGGCGGAACCAGCCGCGCTTCGGCGCCTCGGCGGCGTTCAGTCCCGCGGCGAACTCCTCCAGCACCGTGACCGCCTGGGCCTGGCTGGGCTGGGTGGGGTCGGGCAGGTACGAGCCGAAGCTCACCCCGGCGAACCGCGGCGGCGGCACCATCTCGGCCACCAGTCGCTCGGCCGGGACCACCGGTCGGCGCTCGACCAGCGAGACCGGTGCGACCGGCGGGGCGGCGGTCGCGGTTGCTATCGCATCGGGGTGTGGGGCTGCGGGCACGGTAGTAAAGGGTACGCGCCGTGGAACACTGCCAGACATGCACCGACTGATCCCTGCGTCACACCCCGAAGAGCTTGACCCGGCCGACCTGTCCGGGCTGGCCCGGGTCTACGCGTACCCCGAGCAGGTGAACTTGGGCCGCCCGTGGCTGCGCGCCAACATGGTCTCCTCGCTGGACGGGGCGGCCCGGTTGGACGGCCTCTCCGAGGGCCTGTCGAGCGCGGCGGACAAGCGGATCTTCGGGGTGCTGCGGGCGCTGTGCGACGTGGTGCTGGTGGGGGCCGAGACGGTCCGCGCCGAGGGGTACCGGCCGGCCCGGGCCCGCGCCGAGTTCGCCGCGGCCCGCGCGGCGGCCGGGCAGGCGCCCGCCGCGGCGATCGCCGTGGTCAGCCGCAGCCTGGAGCTCGACCTGTCCGCCCCGCTGTTCACCGAGCCGCTGGTGCGCACCGTGGTGATCACCACCGAGGACGCGCCGGCCGCGGCGCGGGCGGCGGTGGCCGGGGTGGCCGACCTGGTGACGGCCGGGCGCGGCTCCGTCGACCTGGTGGCCGCGCAGCGGGCGCTGACCGCCCGCGGCTGGACCCGGCAGCTGACCGAGGGCGGTCCCAGGCTGTTGGCGGGGCTGGCCGGCGCCGGTCTGCTGGACGAGCTCTGCCTCTCGCTCGCCCCGCTGCTCACCGCCGGTGACGCACCGCGGATCATGCACGGCCCGGACCTGCCGATCGCCCGGCCGATGCGGTTGGTCTCCTTGATCGAGCAGAAAGGTTTCATCTTTACCCGCTACTGCCGTCCGGACAATCCCGAACCCGGTCAGTGATCACCCCCACGGGGCCCGTGTGCCGTGTGCGCCGCGTGAGGAAAGCTTCCGCCGGGCACTATGAGAAGGGACACCGGGCCCCGGGGGCCAGCAACACGGAAGGGACTCTTGTGTTCAAGACCGTACTGATGATCGAGAAGCCGCTCTCGGACGCCGACGTGGAGCTGGTCACCACGCTGCACGGCGAGGAGAAGGTCTCCTTCGTCGTCCTGATGCAACCCCGCGGCAAGACCGACGAACTGCTGCGCGCACTGGACGACGTGGCGCTCGGACACCTGGACCGGGCCGTCCACGAACGGACCGAGCCGGGGAGCGAGCAGGTGGCCGAGGAGTCGCTCCAGCACAGCCTGCGCCACCTGCGGGCGGCGGGGGCCGAGGCGGTCGGCAAGGTGGTCGAGGACCACCCGCTGGACGGCCTGCGCGCGGTGGTCGAGGAGACCGGCGCGGACGAGGTGCTGGTGCTGACCGCACCGCACTTCGTGGAGGAGTTCTTCCACCGGGACTGGGCCTCGCAGGCCCGGCACAAGGTGGGGGTCCCGGTGCTGAAGCTGTTCGCCAGCGAGGCCTGAGCGCGCGACCGCGCCCACCGCCGGTGGTGCAGAATCGTCCTTGCGGGCAGGTCCCCGGCCGCGGCCGGGGAACCCCGCCCCCGGCCCCCGCGGCCGGGGGACCCAGCTCGCGAGGACGATTCCGCCACTCACTACGGAGCACACCCTTGAACGACGCCGCCCACGACCTGCATGCCCCGCACTTCATCGGCATCGGCGGCGCCGGCATGTCGGGCCTCGCGAAGATCCTGACGGTGCGCGGTGCCAAGGTCTCCGGGAGCGACTCCAAGGAGTCCGAGACCGTGCTGGCGCTGCGCGAGCTGGGCGCGGCCGTGCAGGTCGGCCACGCGGCCGAGAACGTGCCGGACGGGGCCAGCAGCATCGTGGTCTCCAGCGCGATCCGGGCCGACAACCCGGAGCTGGCCGCCGCCCGCGACCGCGGCATCCCGGTGGTGCACCGCTCGGACGCGCTGGCCGCGCTGATGGGCGGGCGCCGGGCCCTGGCGGTGGCCGGCACCCACGGCAAGACCACCACCACCAGCATGCTGGCGGTCTCGCTCGCCACCCTCGGCCTGGACCCGTCCTACGCGATCGGCGGCGACCTGGACGCGCCCGGCTCCAACGCGCACCACGGCACCGGCGAGATCTTCGTGGCCGAGGCGGACGAGAGCGACCGCAGCTTCCACAAGTACGCCCCCGAGGTGGCGATCATCCTCAACGTGGAGCTGGACCACCACGCCAACTACGCCTCGCTGGACGAGATCCACGACTCCTTCGAGACCTTCGTGCGGCGGATCCAGCCCGGCGGCACCCTGGTGGTCTCGGCCGACCACCCGGGCGCCCGCGAGCTGACCGCACGGGTGGTCGGCCGCGAGGACCTCAGCGTGGTGACCGTCGGCGCGGCCGAGGACGCCACCGTGCGGGTGCTCTCGGTGGTGCCGCGCGGGATGACCAGCGAGGTCACCGTGGAGCTGGAGGGCGCCGAGCTGAGCTTCGTCGTCTCGGTCCCCGGCCGCCACTACGCGCACAACGCGGTGGCCGCGCTGGCCGCCGGCATCGCGCTGGGCGTGCCGGCCGAGGAGCTGGCCGAGGCACTCGGCTCCTACACCGGGGTGCGCCGCCGCCTGCAGCTGAAGGGCGAGGCCGCCGGGGTGCAGGTGATCGACACCTACGCGCACCACCCGACCGAGATGGCCGCCGACCTGGAGGCGATCCGCGAGGTGGCCCAGGGCCGGGTGCTGGTGCTCTTCCAGCCGCACCTGTTCAGCCGCACCCAGCAGCTGTCCGAGGAGATGGGCCGGGCGCTGGCGCTCGCCGACGCCTCGGTGGTGCTGGACATCTACCCGGCCCGCGAGGACCCGATCCCCGGCGTCACCAGCGAGCTGATCATCGCCGCCGCCCGGGCCGCCGGTGCCGACGTCACCGCCGAGCACGAGTTCGCCGCCGCCCCCGCGCTGCTGGCCGGGATGGCCAAGCCCGGCGATCTGGTTCTCACCATGGGGGCCGGGGACGTGACCAACCTCGGCCCGGCCATCCTGAAGGAACTGGGCCGCGAGGAGCAGGGACGATGACGTACGAGATCGACAAGACCGACGCCGAGTGGCGCGAGCAGCTCAGCCCGGCCGAGTACCACGTGCTGCGCGAGGCCGGCACCGAGCGCCCGTTCACCGGTGAGTACACCGACACCAAGACGGTCGGGGTGTACGCCTGCCGGGCCTGCGGGGCCGAGCTGTTCAGCTCGGAGACCAAGTTCGACAGCCACTGCGGCTGGCCCTCGTACTACGCGCCGCTGGCCGGCGACCGGGTGGAGTACATCGAGGACGACTCGATGGGCATGCGCCGGGTCGAGGTCCGCTGCGCGCGCTGCGGCGGACACCTGGGCCACGTCTTCGAGGGCGAGGGGTACGGCACCCCGACGGACCAGCGGTACTGCATCAACAGCATCTCGCTGACCCTGCGCCCGGCCGGGGACTGAGCCGGCCGGGCCGCCGCGGAAATTCCCCGGTCCGGGGTGCGACCGGACCGGGGCCCCGACACGTCCTGGGGTTCGAGGGCCCGCTGCGGTGCGGGCCGGACCGGAAGGACCCGGTGGCGATGACCGACGGTGCGGAGCAGGACGCGTTCACGGGCGAGCGGTTCCGGGCCCGGCTGGGCGCGGACCTGGGCGCGGAGCTCGCGGTGCTCCCGGCGCCGCCGCTGGGCGATTTGGTGGGCGACGCGACCCGCGCCGGGCGCCGGACCAGGCGCCGGCGCACCGCGGCCGCGGTGGCCGGCTCGGTCACCGCGGTGGCCGCGCTGGCGCTGCTGCTGACCGGGCTGCCGGGGGGCGGGCCGCAGCGCCCGGCGGCCGTGGC